>JAGCRJ010000076.1 GCA_017964745.1 Lachnospiraceae bacterium | reverse complement strand
GTGCGTCACCGTGCATCCGCAGAGCGTGCTGCATTCCGCGGTTGAATTTGTCGACGGTGCGGTCGTAGGACAGATGGGAACTCCCGATATGAAGCTCCCCATCAATTACGCTCTCTTTTATCCCGACAGAAAACCGATGAATAGCACCAAACTCGATCTTTTCGAGACGGCTGCGCTTACATTTGAAAAGCCCGATACAGAAACTTTCAGAGGTCTGGCGCTTGCACTTGATGCCGCGAAAACGGGCGGCACCATGCCCACGATCTTTAATGCGGCAAATGAAGAAGCGGTCGCAAGATTCCTGGACCATAAGACGGGTTTCCTCGGAATATACGAGGATATCGAAAGAGCGATGAGCTCCTGCAGGGTGATAGAAAACCCTTCCGTCGATGAGATACTTGATGCCGAAAAGGCCGCAAGGGAAGCGGTCAGGAACGGCTGATCCACAAACATTAGCAGATAAGCGGATATGTTCCGCACTCCTATAGCATGCAGTCAGAATTTCTTACGGGGTATGTGAAAACAAGCGGCCATATAGTACTTGAAAAGGCCGCAGTAAAAGAGAATAATGTTTTCTATACGGCTGCCGGCGATCTGGAAGAGATGAAGGATGACGAAGGCAGGCCGGCAGTAAGCGGACGGACCGTGGGAGAACTTGCTTCGGGATTTCATCATGAGATCATGGAAGAGGTTTCGAAGAAAGGCGGGGACTGTATTTTTTCTCTGCCCGGAAAAACGTTTTATAATTCCGAAAGGAAAGTTCTGCTTGGTCCGGATATGAGCTTCGGAAGCGGATGCGCGGGTATCCTTGCAGTGTCCGGGAATTCATATGTCTGGACGCAGGAAGGTTCGGGCATGTGCGTGATACGTATTACGGAGGTGCTCGGAAAGAGCAGGATCATCAAGTGCCTGTCATCCGAGATCGGCGGTGATACGACCGTAGGACTTGCACCCGGAAGCGTTCTGGCCGTATGTCCCGAGGACTGGGCCGATGCACAGCTCCTCCCGGAAAGGAAAGAAGATAACGCATTCGTTTCTCTTTTATCCGTCTTTTCATCCGGGGATATAAGGGATGACGCATTCTTCGACAGGGTTCTCGCAGAACTTACCGATGATACTTTCAAAGGCTGCATGGCGGTTCTTGCCGTCAGGAAGTCTTAACAGATAAAGGCAGGATCATATGATCGAATTTGATGAACGTACACTGGTCGGAAGCGGAGCTTTCGCCAACGTGTACAGGGTAAAAAAAGATGATGAGTACTTTGCTCTCAAGGAGATCGAAGACAAGTCTTTAAGGGACAGGGAAGCCAAGTTCCTTAAGCTTGCCGATCACCCTCTTTTTCCGAAGTACTATCAGTCATTCGACGAGGATACTTACTACATTCTCAGGGAATATGTCTGGGGTGAGAATTTTGCAGACTGTATTGCGAGAAGAGGAGGCTTTACACAGCCCGAGTGCATGAGATTTGCGATCGCAGTCGCGGACGGTATCTCCTTTTTACAGCAGTCGGACGGAAATATCCTTTTCAGGGACCTTAAAGCGGAGAATCTGATCCTTCAGCCGGACGGAAGCTTGAGACTCTGCGATCTGGGTGCCGCATGCTTTCTCAGCGAGGCTCATCTTTCCATGGCGGGAACGAAGGGCGACAGTGCCCCCGAGCAGATAATGGATCCCGGCGGACAGGGAATGTACTCGGATGTATACGCTTTCGGAAAGCTTTTCTACCATATGCTGACCGGACAGAAGGCCGATCCTGATGATGACATTGTGTCAATAAGAGCTGTAGACCCCGGTTTTTCTGCATGTTTGGAGCTTCTGATAAGGCAGTGCTGTGCCTATGACCCCGTAACGAGGATCCCGGATATGTACAGCGTACTTTCACGCCTTACCGAGATAGCCACGCAAACGCCCCGCGGATACAGGAAGCTGGAAAAGAAAGCGGAGAGGGAACTGAGGGAGCTCGGAAGCGGAAAACAGGTAACGTTTTCGCGAAACGTTCAGTCCTAAACCCTTGATATTTGCGATGTTTTCGGATATACTGAAATTTGTCTGCGCGGTGGAAAACAAGGCTTTAGGACCGCACGGAAAAGGTAAATTTTATTTTTTTAGAAAGTGAGATTTTTCAGATGAGCGTTAGTGTTGAAAAGCTTGAAGGAAGCAAGGTTAA
The DNA here is from genome assembly GCA_017964745.1 of Lachnospiraceae bacterium. Taxonomy (GTDB): domain Bacteria; phylum Bacillota; class Clostridia; order Lachnospirales; family Lachnospiraceae; genus AC2028. The sequence continues at coordinate 8,190 of JAGCRJ010000076.1, read as the reverse complement.
ATTGACAATTGAGGTCGCTGCCGAGGAGTTCGACAAGGCTCTTGTCAAAGCATATAACAAGGAGAAGGGAAGGATCTCCATTCCCGGATTCAGAAAGGGCAAGGCGCCCAAGAATGTCATCGAGAAGATGTACGGAAAAGAGGTTTTCTACAACGACGCTCTCGACGAGCTCATTCCCGATGAGTATGAGAAGGCATATGACGAGGTTGATGAGGACATCATGAGCAGCCCCCAGTTCGAGGTTGTTCAGGCTGAAGAAGGCAAGCCCGTCATCTTCACCGCTACCGTTTGTGTAAGACCCGAGGTTACTCTCGGAGATTACAAGGGCATCGAGATAGCTAAGGTTGATACCGTAGTTACCGATGAGGATGTTGAAAAGAAGATAGGTTCCGAGCTCGATAAGGACGCAAGATACGAGAAGGTTGAAAGAGCCGTTCAGAACGGTGACCGCATCAAGCTCGATTTCGAAGGATTTGTTGACGGTGTTCCTTTCGAAGGCGGAAAGGGAACCAATCATCTCCTTACCATCGGTTCCGGACAGTTCATTCCCGGATTCGAGGAGCAGCTCGTAGGTGCCGAGATCGGTGCAGATGTTGAAGTAAACGTAAGCTTCCCCGAGGATTATCACGAGGAGTCACTTGCCGGAAAGGCATCCGTCTTCAAGTGCAAGGTAAACGAGATCGAAGAGAAGATCGTTCCCGCTCTCGATGATGATTACGCAGCAGACAAGGGATTTGAGAATATCAAGGATTACAAGGATTCCGTAAGAAGCGACCTTGAGGTTGACAAGCTCAACGAGGCAAGAGGCAAGAAGCAGGACGAAGCTATTGCAAAGGTAGTTGAGAATGCCAAGATGGAAGTTCCCGAGGAGATCTTCGAGACCGAGCAGAAGCTCATCATCAGAGATTACCAGCAGAGACTTTCAATGCAGGGTCTTTCATGGGACAGCTATGTTAAGTACACCGGCCTTACCCTTGACCGTATGATGGAGCAGGTAAGACCTCAGGCTGAGGACCGCATCAAGAGCCGTCTTGTTCTTCAGGCAGTTGCCGAAGCAGAGGGCATGACCGTTACCGATGAGGATCGTCAGAAGGAATACGAATCAATGGCAGAAGCTTACCAGCTCGAAGTAGACAAGGTAAGAGAGATGCTTGAAGCAAAGGGACTTAAGGAGATGGACAAGGACCTTCTTGTCAAGAAGGCTATGGACTTCATCACCGACAACGCTAAGGAGGTATAAATGTCCGGTTTAGTGCCTTACGTAATTGAACAGACATCTAAGGGCGAACGCTCTTATGATATTTACTCCAGACTTTTAAAGGACAGGATCATCTTCCTCGGAGACGAGGTCAATGACGATACCGCAAGTATCGTCGTAGCACAGCTTCTTTTCCTTGAGGCTGAGGACCCCGAGAAGGACATCCACCTTTACATCAACAGCCCCGGCGGTTCCGTTACCGCGGGAATGGCTATTTACGATACCATGCATTACATCAAGAGCGATGTCTCCACCGTATGCATCGGTATGGCCGCAAGCATGGGAGCATTCCTTCTTGCGGGCGGAGCAAAGGGAAAGAGATACATCCTTCCCAATGCTGAGGTCATGATCCACCAGCCTTCGGGCGGAGCAAAGGGTCAGGCTACCGAGATCGAGATAGCTGCCAAGAACATCATCCGTACCAAGGAAAAGCTCAACAGGATCCTTGCCGAGAATACCGGAAAGTCCTACGAGCAGATGTGCATCGATACAGACAGAGACAACTGGATGAGCGCCAAGGAAGCGGTCGAGTACGGACTTGTTGATTCTGTTATCGAGAGCCACGACACCGGAGACAAGAAATAATGGCATCAAAGAAAGACACTGATGAAATAAGATGTTCCTTTTGCGGTAAGCCGAAGAAGGAAACAAGAAAACTTGTTGCGGGCCCTCCCGGAATATATATCTGTGACGAGTGCATAGGCATCTGTTCGGATATCATTGAGGACGATCTTGAGGAAGAAGAGGTTACCAGGTCTTCGTCATCGTCTTCTGATGAGATCAGACTGCTCAAGCCCCGTCAGATCAAGGAATTCCTGGATGAGTACGTAATAGGTCAGGAAGACGCCAAGAAGGCTCTTTCCGTCGCTGTCTACAATCATTACAAGAGAGTGACCAATCCTCCTAAGGAGGACGAAGTAGAGCTCCAGAAGAGCAATATTCTTCTTCTCGGACCTACCGGAAGCGGAAAGACTTATCTTGCACAGACTCTTGCCAAGATCATCAATGTTCCTTTTGCGATCGCCGATGCCACAACATTAACCGAAGCAGGTTATGTCGGTGAAGATGTTGAGAACATCCTTCTAAAGCTGATACAGGCTGCAGATTACGATGTTGCGAAGGCATCACGCGGAATCGTTTATATCGACGAGATCGATAAGATAACCAAGAAGACCGAGAACGTATCGATCACCAGGGACGTATCCGGTGAAGGCGTTCAGCAGGCACTTCTCAAGATAATCGAAGGTACGGTCGCATCCGTTCCTCCACAGGGCGGAAGAAAGCATCCCCACCAGGAGCTTATCCAGATCGACACCACGAATATCCTCTTTATCTGCGGCGGTGCGTTTGACGGACTCGAGCAGATAATCGAGACAAGACTTAACAGAAAGACCATCGGCTTCAATACCGAACTTGCAAGCAAGAATGAAAAGGAGATCGGAGAGGTCTTCAAGAAGGTTGAGCCCCAGGATCTCATCAAGTTCGGACTCATCCCCGAGTTCGTAGGCCGTGTACCCATCGCGGTAAGCCTTGAGGGACTTGATAAGGATGCACTTGTCAAGATCTTAAAGGAGCCCAAGAACGCACTTGTAAAGCAGTACAAGAAGCTCTTTGAGATGGACGGCGTTGAACTTGATTTCGAGGATGCGGCGCTTGAATCCGTTGCCGATCAGGCATATGAGCGCAAGACCGGTGCGAGAGGACTTCGTTCGATAATGGAGAAATCCATGATGAACGTAATGTACGACATTCCCTCCGACGACTCGATCAAGAAATGCCTCGTTACAAAAGCTGCGGTTGAAAACGGCGGTAATCCCGAAGTCGTAAAGCTCATCAAAAAGAAAGACGCAGTATAAAAAAATCTGATGACCCCGGGTCTTACATCCGGGGTCTTTTTAAAGGAAATACATGCTTATTGTAAAAAACGCAGAACTTGATACGGTATGCGGGATAACGAGTAAGTTCCCCGTAAACGCGGAGCCCGAGATCGCATTCGCGGGCAGGAGTAATGTCGGCAAATCATCGCTGATAAACACGCTCCTTTGCAGGAAGAAGCTTGCGCGTACCAGCTCCGAACCCGGAAAGACACGCACCGTTAATTTCTACAAGGTAAGATGCGGTGAGGAAAGTCTTTCCGAGGATATCTACTTTTATCTTGTGGATCTCCCGGGTTACGGTTATGCGAGAACCTCGATGGAAGAGCGTGCCAAGTGGGGGCCGATGATAGAAAAGTATCTGAGGATGTCGAAGACACTTAAGTGCGTTGTGCTCCTCGTTGATATAAGGCACGATCCCACCGGCGACGACCGCCAGATGTATGAATGGATAGTATCTGCGGGACTTACTCCCGTTGTGGTCGCGACCAAGGCGGATAAGCTCAAGAGAAGCCAGATAGATAAGCAGATCAGGAATATAAAGACTGTTCTCAAGACCGAAAAGGAAATAAAGGTCATTCCTTTTTCCGCAGAGACAAAGCAGGGCAGGGAACAGATCCTTGAGATAATGGAAGGATACATAAATGGAAGAACAGATTCAGCAGAATGAAGTACAGGAAGTGAGCGCTGCGGAAACGGCACCGAAGAAAGAAAAGTTCGGTATCACCGGCAGCACCCTGAAGATCATTGCAATAATCTCCATGTTCATCGATCACTTCGGTGCATCGATAGTGGAGTTTTATCTCTACAATATTCTTCAGCCGAACGGAACCGATTACAGCAAGGCTCTCATCTGCTCGAGAGTTCCGTGGCTCTGGATGGAATGGATGGGTGATCCCGAAAAGGTTCAGAATCTAGATATCACGATCAGGTCGATCGGAAGACTTGCATTCCCTATATTCTGTTTCCTTCTAGTCGAGGGATTTCTTCATACCCACAATATGAAGAAGTATCTTGTAAGGCTCGGTATCTTTGCACTGGTTTCCGATCTGCCTTTTGATATGGCATTTTTCGGAGAGATCACATTAAAGCATCAGAACGTATTCTTTACTCTTTTCATTGCGGTGCTTGCACTGATTGCCGCAGATCATGTAAAGAAGCAGGAGAGCTTTAACGGATTTCATAAGTTCGTAGACAGAATCGGATTTCTCATAGCGGGAGCATTCGGAGCATATGCCTGCATAACGAGCATGGGATCGATATTCGGATATATTATCGGTGCGATCTTCGAACTGGATGATCTTATTTCGAACGTGATCTCAGGCGTTGCGGGATTTATCGCATGCTTAATCATATATCTGGTAAAGACTAAGAAATACGAGGCCGAAAAGAAGATGCGTATCAGTGTAGGTCTTTTGTATGTATTCGGATTCTTTACACTGGCCGAGCTTCTCTGCACCGATTACGGCGGGTGGGGCGTTCTGGCCGTTGTGGTCATGTGGCTTGCAAGACCCGCATGGATCAACGGATTCAACGCCGGAGTCCTTGCACTGACGATAATGAGCTTCGGAGAAGCTACCGCATTCATCTCCGCACTTCCTGTCGAGCTGTATAACGGAAAGCGCGGACTGAAGATGAAATATTTCTTCTATGCATTCTATCCCGCACATCTTGCATTATATGTGCTGCTGAGATACGTTATCCTTGGCGTGTGGGGAATATAAAAACAACCGGGGACACATATCATATGTGTCCCCTTTACTTTAATGAAAAAGCGGATGACCCCGGTCATCCGCTTTTAGTTCGCCATCTTACTGAATATATTTATCTATATTCAAACGGTTTACTTCTGTACAGTAACGTTAACGGCGCGCTCCTTGCCCTTTGCTTCGTCAACTTCGATATCGAAGGTAACGGTAGCGCCCTCGTCGAGAGTCTTGTATCCATCAGAGTTGATGCCGGAGAAATGTACGAATACATCCTTTCCTGAAGCCTCATCGGTGATGAAACCATAACCCTTCTGTGCATTAAACCACTTGACAGTTCCCTTGTTCATTTGGTGCCTCCTATAAAGCCCGGGGTGACTGACCCCTTTGAAATACTTGGTCCTACGGACCGGTTAATGATTCGGTATGGATTTCATAAAAAAATCACATACTTTTGAAAATCATCTGATCAGAGGTGATTTACAAAAATATGTGAGATCACTCCGTACCTGAATCTTAATAAAATATTAACATTTGTGAACGAATTCTGTCAAACAAAAAACTTAATGTTCTGAAAATTCAGCATTTTGTATGCAATTCGTTTTATACAGGATCATTTTGCACAAATGCAGGTCAATTATTTATGTGATAGTTCATTTCATCAAGGGTATTGCCCGAGCATTCCTCCGTGAGATAGAATGCATTGCTTCCGATCCAGCCGTCACCGGGAAGATCGTATGCGTTGTTGATGTAATAGACTGTAACAATCTTGGGAAGCTCATCCGGAGCTTTTTCGTTCTTTCTTTTTTCCGTAAGGAAACAGATCCCGGGCTTCATGCTCAGTGTCTGTCCCCTGAATTCCTTAAGATATTCGCTGACTTTCTTATCCGCCCTTAATGTGATGGGAGTGTTTGCAAACACCTGCGGAAGCTGCAGCTGAAGCCTTACATCGAATCCGCTGAATGCATTTCCGGGAGAGTAGAGTTCGGTCAGATTGCTTGCATAGCAATATGTCGTGACATTTTGGAATGTCAGCTCGACGCGGTTGGTTGTGTGGATCGATTTTGCACAGATCACATAAGGGTATCCGAAGTTTTCCCAGATGCAGTTTCTGAACGCAAGCTTCATATCGCTCTTCGGACCTATGAGCTCCTCAGGGTCGTGTACGTAGAGAATGCCTGCGTTTCCGACGGATCTGAGAAGACAGTTTTCAAAGGAGACTGAGAAATGATCCCTGAATCCGAGTCCCACGCAGTTGTTGTTTTCCGAGATGATGTTGCAGTTGTTGAATACGAGACTGCGTCCGTACTCATTATCGTCATCGATATGGATCACATATCCGGAGAAATTGTCGTCGACGGTCTCGGGTGTCATGCCTGTGACATCGGAAGAAAGCTCCGATGAAGATATCATGTATCCGTAGAATGTGAGATTGCTGAAGGTTCCTGCGGATGCATTGAGAACGGGAGAGGTGTATCTCGAGGTTTCATACTTTATTATGCAGGTATCCCTGTCCTGTCCGAAAAGAATGAGATTCTTAGCGCGAAGGTCCAGGCTTTCCTCATACTCGCCGGGATAGATGTATATGATGTCTCCGTCTCCTGCGTAATATGCGGCTTCCGTGATTGTGGAATAAGTGCCGGGAATCGCATCTGCGCTTACCGCAAGCACATTCTTACCGTTTGCGGATGCGAAAGAGCTGATGACCGAAAAAGGATCCGCTTCGGCTGCGGATGCGTTTACCGAAGGGAAAAGAATGAGAAGCGGTATCAGAAGTGCCGTAAATACCGCGATTTTTATGATGTTGAGCGCCCTGAGTTCTTTCATCGTTTCTATTTTAAGGTAAGAACGGTTTTATACACAAGTAAAATATTAGTGTATTTATGAATTCATATACAACATTTTGTATTTTTATGATATAATTCCTTTCGGTGGTCGAACACATAGTTCTCATCGAAATACTTTACTCACGATTTAGGAGGGACACTTATGAAAACTTGTTCAAAATGTGGAGCTCAGGTAGCAGATGATGCTGTATTCTGCACAGTATGTGGCTTCAACTTTGGCGCAGCAGCTGCAGGCGCAGCACAGCCTCAGGGCGCACCTCAGCCTCAGCCCCAGCCTCAGCCTCAGTACCAGCAGGCAGCACCTGTGGCACCTTCACATCCTATGTATGCACCCGTTAATCCCTTAGATAAATTCCTCGGAATTTCAATGATGTTCTCATGCCTTTCACCTCTTGTTGGATTCTTCGGATTTATCCTTGGTTACTTCGGAGGCGAAGTTAACGGACAGCGTTCCGATTATCTGAAGTTCTACAGCAACCAGTGTATGGTATTCTCACTCTTCAGTATCATCGATGCATTCCTCGGCTGGATCCCCGTTGTAGGATGGGCATGGGTCATCTTCCGTTTTGTATGTGTTATCATTGCTATCGTTAATGCATGCAAGGGCGAGACCAAGCCTGTACTCTTCTTCGGAGCCATCAAGGTTATCAAGTAATTATCTGAACATGTTTAAAACTTCCGGTCATTACGGCCGGAAGTTTTTTTATGTTTTAAACAGGCATTCCGGAAGCCGTGTATTTGTAAGCACTCCGGCAGGCAAATATGATATTATAAACGGGTATGAAAAAAGGAAACAGATGTACAATCTGCACGGGCTGCGGAAGATGCTTCGGGGAATTTGAAAATCCCTGCGACATTCTTTCGATCGGAAAGGGGAGCTTTGTCGAAGGCTCCTTACTTTCGCATCCCGTTATATGCACGGATATCGGAACCACGACCGTTGCAATGGCATATATAGATGCAGACGGTAAATCGCTTAATACGCATGTATGCTTAAATCCCCAGGGAAAGTTCGGAGCTGATGTTCTTTCAAGGATCAGGGCCGCGCAGGATAAAGCAGCACTCGATGAAATGAAAAGCAGCATTCTGGAAGTCCTTGAAACCGGAATAAAAAAGTTCGTACGGGAAAACGGTCTGAGCGGACACACCGATATGTATGTGAGCTGCAACACCACGATGACATATCTTCTGATGGGCTACGATCCCGCGGAGCTGGGCGAGGCACCTTTTAATGCAGCGCATATAACCGGCGAGAGCTTTGGTATGAAGGCAGCGGGTGCCGATATATCCGTGACTGTTCTGCCGGGATTTTCCGCATTTGTCGGTTCTGATATTTATTCGGGAATACTTGCAACAGGTCTGTGTGAATCGGATAAGTACAGGCTTCTCTGCGACCTCGGAACAAACGGGGAGATCGCACTCGGAAACAAAGATCATCTTTATGTTACCGCAACCGCCGCAGGTCCCGCTTTTGAAGGCGGACCGTGTAAGGGAATATGGGGAGC
>JAGCRJ010000075.1 GCA_017964745.1 Lachnospiraceae bacterium | reverse complement strand
GCGATCAGCTACTATACATTCCAGATGATAACCTGGACTGTGGATTCATACCGCGGAGAGACCGCTGCCGTCAGGGTTTTGGACTATCTCGAATACGTGTGGTTCTTCCCCAGGATGATAATGGGCCCCATCACAAGGCAGGACGAGTTTGTTCCGCAGATAAATGAACGTAAAAGATACAAAGCCGATCCCGAGAACATCGCGACGGGCTTTGTGTGGTTTACGGTCGGAATGAGTAAAAAGCTTCTTCTTGCATCGAGGTTTGCGGGAGCGGGAACTTACGGATTCGTGATGGGAAGTAACCTTTCCATGGCGGAAGGATGGCTCTGCTCGATCGCATATACATTTCAGATATATCTCGATTTTTCGGGTTACTGCGATATGGCAGCAGGCGTGGCCAGGATGTTCAACATCGATATCCCGAAGAACTTCGATTCTCCCTATAAAGCTTATTCGATAGGGGATTTCTGGAAGAGATGGCATATATCGCTCACATCCTTCCTTCGCAAATACATCTATTTTCCCCTCGGCGGAAACAGAAAGGGCAAGGTCAGGACCTACCTTAACATGCTCGCGATCTTCGTCATAAGCGGATTCTGGCACGGTGCGAACTGGACCTTCATACTCTGGGGAGCGCTTCACGGAGTGCTCATGGTCATCGAAAGGCTTTCCGGGGGATTCCTTAAAAAGATCCCTAAGTTCATACGCGTGGGCGCAACATTCATACTTGTAAACATCGGGTGGATATTCTTCGCCGCACCGGATATCGGATCGGCATTCACTTTTATCGGAGAGATGTTCAGGCCGGACAACATTCTTCCCGCGGCGGGATTTTACGATACCTTTGACATGGGCACGGTGCCTTTCATCAGGTTCCATTTAAATCTTGCGATCCCCGCATTTTATGTGCTCACCTTTGCAGCACTTCAGCTTACGAAGAATATTTACGAGAAGAAATACAAGCCGAACCTGAGGACCGCCGCGGCGACCGCAGTGCTTTTCGTGTGGTCGTTCCTCTATGCGAACGCGGTCTCGGATTTCATATACTTTAAATTCTGATCATGGAAGATAAGAAGACCTGGAAAAAATTTCTCATACAGGCTCTTGTGCTTACGGCAGCGCTGATGGCAGCGGTGGCGGCTCTTGTCGTGTGGGTCGATCCGTTCTTCCATTTTCACGGCCCCGTACGCGGCATTTCCTATATCCTTGACAATGAGAGATATCAAAATGACGGCATTGTCAGAAATTTCGAATATGATGCGCTGATAACCGGAACATCGGTCACTGAGAATTTCAGGACAAGCCTTGCGGATGAGCTTTTCGGAGTGACAAGCGTAAAGGCCGCATATGCCGGAGGATATTATAAGGAGATAGGCGACGGTGAAAGAACCGCACTCGAGTCAAATCCGGATATCCGTCTTGTCATCAGGAGCATGGACACGTTCTTTGCGATGTCGGAAGCCGGTTACCGCAATCCCGAGGCTGCGGATCCGTCCTTTCTCACAGATGACAATCTCTTCAATGACGATGCTTATGTCTATAATGCGGATGTATTGTTTGAGTATGTAAATGCCGAACTTATCCGAACGGCAAAGGGCATTCCCGGAGATAACTTTGATACGTATATGAGATTTGCCGAGGACAGACCTCTCGGCGCGGCATATGTTCTTAAGTATATCGATCAAGCGGAGCCTGCGAAGGAGTTTAAGGGACTGTCGGACGAAGACAGGCAGATGCTGCTTGAGAATATCAGGGCAAATCTCACCGCCAATATCGAGGCATACCCGGAAGTCGAATTCTATTATTTCATTCCGCCGTACTGCATTGCCGACTGGTACGGAAATCATATTGTGACGGGAGATCTCCCGGCGTATATTGAGATCATGGAGATACTCACGGAGGAAGTCCTTAAGTATGACAATGCCCATGTGTTCTGCTTTTATGACGACACCGGTCTTGTCACAAACCTGGATAATTACTCCGATCTCCAGCACTACAGCGGAGAAGTGTCGGATATGATACTCGAATGCATGGCGAAGGGTGAGCATGAGCTTACCGGAGATTCGTATAAGGAATACTTTGATAAGATCGAAGACTTTTATATGAACTACGATTATTCCCAGATGTACAGATGATCAAAAGCGTCAAAGCTTAAAATATCAGGTCGTTTAAACCGGGAGAAGATCATATGGAAAAAAAGAAAAAGCTCCATATAGACCAGCGCTATATAACGGTAAACCTTACCCTGTGCATAATCATTCTTGCGGTACTCGTTCTCTTCTGCATATATCTTTCCCTGGACAATTTCTTCCGCGGGGATTACCTTGTCGCGAAATATGCTCTTTTCTGTGCGGTAATGACGGCCTTCGCCGTTGTGAATTTCTGCATCTGCAAGTTCGGCAAGAAGAAACGTCCCTGGCTCATGCATCTTGCCATCAACGTCCAGTGCATCGTTTACTGGATAACCTTTACGTTCTTCCTTTATACCGGCGGAACCGAAGGCTCAAGTATCTTTCTTTTCTTTGTCGGAGTTCCGATAGTTTTCTTTTTCTTCAATCTGTTCTACGGATTATATTTCAATCTGGTATTCCTTCTGATCATGGTCGTATATATCGCATCCCCGTACAGGGAGCTGGGGTATCAGTTCCCCGAGGTGTATTATCAGAGACTTCCCATGATGTTTCTTGCAAATGTCGTAATGTGCTCCATCGCACAGTATGAGATCGTAAAGGCAAGGATAAGGCAGGATGTAGCCCTAGAGCAGGCAAGACATGCCAATGAAGCCAAAACGGATTTCCTCGCAAACACAAGCCATGAGATCAGGACTCCCATAAATGCGGTTCTCGGAATGAACGAGATGATACTCAGGGAGACCGCTAAGGCTGAAGCGATGGAGGAACCCGATATCAATAAATACCGTGAGGCATTCGGAAGGATAAGATCCTATTCCGGAAATGTCGACAGCGCGGGAAACAATCTTCTTGCGATCATCAACGATATCCTCGACTTCACCAAGATCGAAGAGGGCAAGATGGATATCGTCCCCGTCGAATACCAGCTGAGTTCCGTTTTAAATGACGTCAGCAACATGATCTATTTCAAAGCGGGTGAAAAGAAGCTCAGCTTTACGACCGATGTTGACGAAAATCTTCCCGACAATCTTTTCGGAGATGTTGTCAGGGTAAGACAGGTCATCACCAATATCCTCAACAACGCGGTCAAATATACGGATGAAGGAAGCGTATCCCTTAAGATCTCGGGAACGCGTCCCGACTGTACGGAAAACGGAAAGCCCATTCTCAATCTTGTGGTGGAAGTAAAGGATACGGGTATCGGCATCAGCAGGGAAAATCTCGGAAAGCTCTTCGTGAAGTTCGAGCGTCTCGATCTTGTGCGCAACAGCACCAAGGAGGGAACGGGACTCGGACTTGCGATCACCAAGATGCTTCTTGATATGATGCACGGACGCATCGATGTCGAGAGCGAATACGGAAAGGGCTCCACCTTCACCGTTACCGTTCCTCAGGGCATCGTTTCCGATGAACCGATCGGAAACTTCAAAGAGAAATTCGAAAAGAGCATCGGGGAAAAGGAAGATTACCACGAGAGCTTCATTGCTCCTTCTGCGAAGATTCTTGTAGTCGACGATACAAGGATGAACCTGATAGTCGCGACCGAGATCCTCAAGGATACGAAGATGTACATTGACACCGCGATAAGCGGAAGCGATGCGGTGAAGATGACTCTCAAGACAAGGTATGATGTGATCCTTATGGACCAGAGAATGCCTGAGATGGACGGTGAAGAAACGCTTCACGAGATAAGGAGCTTCCCCGGAAGTCCGAACAGACAGACTCCCGTCATATGCCTCACCGCCGACGCCGTCGTCGGCGCAAAGGAAAGATATATTTCCAAGGGCTTCGACGATTACCTTTCCAAGCCCATTGAAGGCAGGGTTCTTGAAAATATGCTGAGGAAATATATTTCTCCCGATAAGATACAGATCGTCGGCAGCATGGAAAAGACTCCGGACGTCAGATCTGCGCCGGAGGGTAATAAAGCCGGTGGCAGCCGCGGCCTTGAATACCTTTCCAAGTGCGGTATCGATATCGGAAAAGGAATCTCAAACTGCGGAGGCGAAGAGGAATTCTACAGGTCGATCCTTCTCGAGTATCTGAACTCCTCATATGAGAAAAAGAAGAAGCTTGAGGATTTCCTTAAGGCCGGGGATATGGAAGGCTACGGCATCCAGGTCCATTCGCTCAAGAGCACTTCCGCAACCATAGGTGCATCTGCCCTGTCCGAAAAAGCACTCGAGCTTGAACATCTGGCCAAGGAAGGCAAGCTTGGGGAGGTCCGCCTGAAGCATGATCCGATGTTCGCCGAGTATTCCTGGGTTCTGAATGCACTGGCCAAAGTCGTTACGGAGGAGGATGCGATGGAGGATCCCGATCCCGACGGAGATTCTATACTTGAATTTGAACCACAATAAATTTTTAAAATTAAAAATTTAGCTAAAATTTAACCTTGTTGTTTAATTAAAATCAGTTAAAATATCTGTATGGAAGTTAAGTTTCATACAGGTATTTTTTTTGAGGTGATCATATGGGCAATAAAGTAAGATTAGCAGACATTGCGGAGAAAACAGGCGTATCGATCGTGTCCGTATCAAAGGCTCTTTCCGGCAAGGGCGGAGTCGGCAGGGCAAAACTTGAGGAGATCAAGAAGGTTGCCATGGAGCTTGGTTATGAGCCGCACACGTATGCCGCCAAGCATCCCAGCAGACATATCGGGATCATAGCCAAGGATATCTACCTTACCAGATTCTCCAGCTTTTACTGGCAGATGTACCAGTATATGAATAAGATCGCATCCTTCATGGGCAGCTTCACCATGCTTGAGGTACTGACAGTCGAGATGGAGGAGTATCTCGAGATGCCGAGGATACTTGAAGAGAACAAGATCGACACACTCATTGTTCTCGGAAATCTTTCACAGCGATATCTCGATGAGCTTGAGAACGGCTTCAAGCCCATCGTATATCTGGATTTTGCCGATTCGCGGAGTTTCCACGACAGTGTTATCTCCGACAGCTTCTACGGCGGTTATACAATGACCAATTATCTCTACGATATGGGTCATACAAAGATAGCATATGTCGGAACGCTTCTTTCCACCGGATCGATAACCGACAGATATCTCGGATACGAAAAGTCCGTCATGGAGCACGGCGGCAAGATAAGGAAGGACTGGATCATCGACGACAGGGATATGAGGACCGGCTATACCGATACCGATAACAAACTGATCCTTCCGAAGGATATGCCCACCGCATTCTTCTGTAACTGCGACCTTACCGCGGGTTTCCTTATCAATAAGCTTAAGAAGAACGGATACAGGGTTCCCAAGGATATTTCCGTTGCGGGATACGATAACTTTAATTATCCCGGAGTATGTGAGACGGAGATAACGACATACGAGGTCGATATCGAGGAAATGTCCAAACAGGCGGTGGAGCTTGCGCTTCAGGGTGCCTGGGGTGAAGAACATAAAAAAGGTTTACATATAGTATGCGGAAAGCTTGTTGAGAAAAACAGCGTAAGAAAACTCAGAAATAATTAAGTTAAGGAGACTAAAAAATGAGTGAAGTAAAGATTCTGAATGCACCCGATGTGCCAAATATGCCCTGGCAGGATGCGCCGGCCGATCTGAAGGACGCACCTATCTGGAGATATAAAGAAAACCCCATTATAAACAGAAATCCCATCGAGGGAGTTGCGAGGATCTTCAACAGTGCTGTTGTTCCTTATGAAGGAGCGTATGTGGGAGTATTCCGCGGAGAGCAGAGAAACGGTGTTTCCATGATCTACTTCGGAAGAAGCAAGGACGGACTCCATTGGGATTTTGAGCATGACAAGATCAGATTCGTCGATGAGGACGGAAAGGAATTCATGCCCGTTTACGCATACGACCCCAGACTTGTTAAGGTTGAAGATACCTATTATGCAATCTGGTGCCAGGATTTCTACGGCGCGGCGATCGGAATCGCTAAGACCAAGGATTTCAAGACGTTTACCAGGATCGAGAATCCGTTCATTCCTTTCAACAGGAATGCGGTTCTTTTCCCCAGAAAGATAAACGGCAATTACGTTCTTCTTTCAAGACCTTCGGATTCCGGCCATACTCCCTTCGGAGACATCTTCCTTTCCCAGAGCCCCGATATGGTTTACTGGGGAAAGCACCGTCACGTCATGAGCAGAAGCTATGAGTGGTGGGAGAATCTTAAGATCGGCGGAGGCGCAGCCCCCATCGAGACTACCGAAGGATGGCTTCTTTTCTATCACGGAGTGGTCGGAACCTGCAGCGGATATGTATATTCGATCGGCGGAGCGATACTCGATATCAATGAGCCTTCAAAGGTTCTCTACAGATGTGAGAACTATCTCCTTACTCCCGAAGAGTGGTATGAGGAAAGAGGCTTCGTTCCCAATGTGTGCTTCCCCTGCGCAACGATACACGATCCCGCAACGGGAAGGATCGCACTTTACTACGGATGTGCCGACAGCTATGTTTCCGTGGCATTCACCAGGGTCGACCTTATCGTTGACTACATCAAGGCGCACAGCAACGTAACGGAATCGGATACCGAGATAGGAATAAGATAAAAGAAGATGATCACTGAGAATCTGCCTCAGGTTGATCTGAGGGATGTGGGACAAAATACGGAAGGTGCCTGCAGGCTCAAAAATATGATGAAGAAGGCAGCCCGCGGAGGGGAGATCCGGATAGGATTTCTCGGGGGGTCCATTACTCAGGGCTGCCTTGCTTCATCGCCCGAAAAATGTTATGCGCACAAGGTTTTCGAATGGTTCGAAGAGACATTTCCGGACGCAAGTTTTAAGTATATAAATGCCGGGATCGGAGCTACGGATTCACAGTTCGGCTGTGCGAGAGCGGAAGAAGATCTGTTATCCCGGGAGCCCGACATCTGCTTTGCGGAGTTTTCCGTCAATGATGAATGCGATGAGCATTTTCACGAAACATACGAAGGGCTTGTAAGAAAGATCCTTAAGTCATCACCTGACAGGGCACTGATGCTGATATTCAATGTCAGGTATGATAACGGCAAAAACGCCGAAGCCGTGCACCGAATGATCGCAGACAGATACAGCATTCCCTGCGTGAGCATGAAAAAGGCTTTATGGTCCGAGCTTGAAAACGGACGGATCGAAAGAGATCTGCTGACCTCCGACGGACTTCATCCGAACGATAAAGGACACAGCCTGGTCGCATCGGTTATAATATCCGTGCTTGAGGAGATCAGGTCGCATATGGATGATGAAGCCTGCTGTGAAGAAGAGATCCCGGAGCCTGAGACCGAAAACGCTTATGAAGATTCAGTCAGATACCGCAATGACAATTCAGGCGGAATTCTGATAGAATGTAAGGGCTTTGAGCCGGATACATCGGTACAAAGCGGTATGCTCGACCGTTTCAAAAAAGGCTGGACCGCTACCGAAAAAGGGTCGTATATGGTCTTCAGGGTTACCGGCACATGTATCGGTATCCAGTACAGAAGAACGATACAAAAGCCTGCGCCGGTTGCAAAGGTTACGATAGACGGGGGTGCTTCCGGGGAGATCATTCTCGATGCGAATTTTGATGAAGACTGGGGTGACAAGCTCTCACTCGAAACCGTGCTCGATCACGGAAAAAGCGGAGAGCACACGGTCAGGATAGAACTTACGGAAGCTCATGAAGGCGATATACTTCCTTTTTACCTGGTGAGTGTGATAGCATCGGGTAGATGAGCGAAAGGATCTTGTTTTGGATAAAGTCATATTATTAAATCCATATTTTTCACATACCATCTGGGGCGGAAAGAAGCTCAGGGAAGTGTTCGGATATGACGAACCCGGCGATGACATAGGTGAGTGCTGGGGAATATCGGCGCATCCTGTGGGAGAGAGTGTTGCTGCATCCGGTGAGTTTAAAGGAAAGAGATTATCAGAACTGTGGAACGAACACAGGGAGCTTTTCGGAAATGCCGAAGGCGACAGATTCCCTCTCCTTGTCAAGATAATCGATGCCGATGATGACCTGAGCATACAGGTTCATCCGGATGATGAATATGCAAAGCTCCATGAAGACGGAGCGCTCGGAAAAAAGGAATGCTGGTACATACTCGACTGTCCGGATGATGCGGAGCTGGTGATAGGCCATAATGCAAGGACGGCGGACGAGCTTAAGACAATGGTGTCAGAAGGAAGATGGGATGATCTGATCAGGAAGATCAGAGTCAGAAAGGGAGATGTCATCCAGATAGATCCCGGAACGGTCCACTCGATAACCGCAGGTGTCTGCCTGCTCGAAACGCAGCAGTCCAGTGATATCACATACAGGCTTTACGATTACGACCGGATAAGGGACGGCAAAAAGCGCGAGCTCCATCTTCGGAAAAGCTTTGATGTCATCACCGTTCCCGCACCCGACATAAGCGGACAGATACAAAAAAACGCGGAGCAGGAAGATAACAGTGTCGCGGTGCTTTCATCGTGCGACAGATATACCGTATCGAAGGTAAAGGTGTCGGGAGGGTTTTCCTTTAACTGTGATGCGGGATTTGTGAATGCGACCGTGATCGAAGGCTCGGGCAGGGTCTTCGACAAAGAAGTAAAAAAGGGCAGCCATATGCTGATCACTGCGGAGGGTGCAAAGTGCATCCGCATGAGCGGCAACATGGAACTGATAATCTCATATATCTGAAAAATAAAAAATCCGGAGATAGTCTATGGGAATCAAATTTGACGAATCAAACAGGCTGTTTTTCATTGAGACCGCACACACTTCGATGTGTCTTGCGGTCGTTGACGACGAAGGTTTCCTTTGCAATGTTTATTACGGCGGATGCGTCGGTGAAGATGACCTTACATATCTTCTCAGGACCGGGATCTATCCTTTCCTTCCTTCGCACAATTCGAGGGACAGGGGAGGATTTCTTGATATGGCCAGGATGGAGTTCCCTTCATCCGGTGTCGGAGATTACAGAAAATCCGCGGTCTGCCTGAGGGATGAAGAGGGTCACGATGCATCACAGTTTACCTATGTCTCGCATCGTATCTTTGACGGAAAAGACAATCTATACGGTCTTGCAGCTGACGGTAAGAAGATCAGGATCCCCGCAACCTTTGGAGACAATGCACAGACGCTCGAAATAGAACTTGAAGAAAAGGTTCTCGGTGTCAGGGCATATCTTTCCTACAGCATATTCGAAGATTCGGATGCGATATTAAAAAGCGTAAGGCTCGAGAACAGATCTGACAGGACTGTCATAATCGACAGGCTGCTCAGCAGCTGCCTCGACCTCGACGGCGGAACCTTCGAAAACAATGAGCCGGACATCATCACTCTTTCGGGAAGCTGGGCAAGGGAGAGAAGACTCGACAGAAGAAGGATAACCCGCGGAAATACCGAGGTTTATTCCACAAGGGGTGTGACCTCACATCAGTTCCAGCCTTTTTCCGTACTCTGCGGCAGGAACACGGATGACAGCCACGGCAAGGTTTATGCCCAGAATCTTATCTGGTCGGGAAATTTTATCTGCGGAAGCGGGATCGATCAGTTCGAGACCGTACGCAGCTATATAGGTATCAGCCCCGAACACTTTACATGGAACCTTAAGGCGGGTGAAAGTTTTCAGGCACCCGAGGCAGTCCTTGTATTTACCGAAAACGGGTTCGATTCCATGACCCATATCTTCCACGACCTGTTCAGGGATCATCTGATAAGGAGTCCTTATCTCCATAAGGAAAGACCCGTTCTCATAAATAACTGGGAAGCTACGTATTTTGATTTCGATACTGATAAGCTGCTCAGCATTGCCTCCGATGCAAAAAGATCCGGCATTGAAATGCTCGTTATGGACGACGGGTGGTTCGGAAAGAGAAATGATGACAATTCCTCGCTCGGCGACTGGATCGTAAATGAAGAAAAGCTCCCCGGAGGTCTTAAGAGACTTTCCGATGAACTTGAAAAGATGGGAATGAAATTCGGTATCTGGTTCGAACCCGAGATGGTGTCGCCCGATTCCGATCTGTACCGTGCACATCCCGACTGGGCAGTGGCTGCTCCGGGTCGCACTCCCTGCAGGATGAGAAACCAGTACATCCTCGATATCACTAGGAACGAGGTCAGGGATCATGTGTATGAATCGGTTGCAAATGTTTTGAGAAATGCAAATATCGCATACGTAAAGTGGGATATGAACAGGGCTCTTACCGATATAGGAAGTGTGGAACTTGATGCGCAGTCACTGGGAAGATTTTCATATCTGTACACTCTCGGCGTATATGATCTGATGGGAAGACTCCTTGAGGAATTTCCGGATCTGCTGCTTGAAAACTGTTCCAGCGGCGGCGGAAGATATGATGCCGGAATGATCTTCTATTCTCCGCAGATCTGGTGTTCCGATGATACAGATGCGTTTGAAAGACTTTCCGTTCAGTCAGGAACCTCGTTTGTTTACCCCTTAAGCACCATGGGAGCGCATGTTTCGGCATCGCCCAATCATGTAACGGGAAGAGTAATGCCGTTTGATGTAAGAGGCGCGGTCGCACTTTCCGGAACCTTCGGATACGAACTTGATATAACCGCCATTCCCGAGGAGGACAGAAATGCGATCCCCGAGCAGGTTGAAATCTATCACAGATACGGCGAACTTGTAAGGGAAGGTGATTATTACCGTATAGCATGTAATGCCGAACACGCGGGATATTATGATGCATGGATGAGCGTCTCCAAGGATAAGCGCAGTGCACTTGTGACATATATCCAGTGCAGGGCATATCCCGGAGGAAAGGGAAGAGTGATAAAGCTCAAAGGACTCGAGCCTTCGGCCGTCTATGAGATAAAGCTTGTCGGAAGCGATGATGAGAACAGCTGCTGGTGCAGCAGGGATAAGAAGGCAGCATGGGAGGCTCTTTCGACGGACCGGCTCAGCGGAAGCAGCCTTATGAACGCCGGCCTCATCATGCCGAATCTTCCCGGCGATTATGCACAGATCACGCTGGAGATAACAAAGAAGTAACGTAAACCGTTATAAAATACTTGCACTCATCGGGTTTTTCCCATAAAATGATTATGTTGACAAAGGCGCCGACACCAAAATGTTGGCGTCTGTTTTTTTTAGGATTGAGAGGAGAAGAAAAGTGCAGCTGATTGAAACGATTAACACAGCCGTCAATAACTTCGTGTGGGGACTCCCTATGCTGGTCCTTCTCGTAGGTACCGGTATCCTTATGACCGTTCTGACCGGGTTCTTCCAGATAAGCCATATAGGACACTGGTTCAGGCACACTCTTGGCGGAATATTCAAAAACAAGCACGTGACCGCACATACTCCCGGTCATGACAAACAGATCAGCCAGTTCCAGAGTCTCTGTACCGCACTTGCGGCAACGATCGGAACGGGAAATATCGCAGGTGTTGCCGCGGCTCTTGCAACGGGAGGACCCGGTGCGATCTTCTGGATGTGGATAGTTGCATTTTTCGGAATGATGACCAATTACTCCGAGAACGTTCTCGGTATTTTCTACAGAAGAAAGAATTCCGAGGGTGAGTGGTGCGGAGGCGCCATGTATTACCTGAAGGACGGCCTCGGAAGTAAGAAGGGCTGCAAGCAGATCGGCGCGGTTCTTGCCGTTCTGTTCAGTATCTTCTGCGTACTTGCTTCATTCGGAATCGGAAATATGAGTCAGATCAATTCCATAGCGGTCAATCTGAACTCCGTATTCAAGCTTCCTTACATTGTTACCGGAATCGTTCTTATGATCCTTGCCGGACTAGTTATCGTAGGCGGACTCAAGAGGATCGCAAACGTGACCGAGAAGCTCGTTCCTTTCATGGCAGTGCTCTATGTCATCGGATGTTTTGTTATCGTGTTCTCGCATATCGGTCTTGTCGGAGAATCGTTTGCTGCGATCTTCAAGGGAGCGTTTGCACTTAAAGCCGCAGGCGGCGGTATTGTCGGACACGGCGTCAAGACCGCAGTCACCTGGGGAATGAAGAGAGGCGTTTTCTCCAATGAAGCAGGTCTCGGATCTTCCGTTATGGTACATTCCGCTTCCAACGTAAAGGAACCCGTAAGACAGGGTATGTGGGGAATCTTCGAAGTATTCGCCGACACGATCGTCGTATGTACGCTTACCGCTCTTGCAGTACTTACTTCGGGGGTCATGGATCTTGAGACGGGACTTATGATCTCCACAAACGAAAAGACCGCACTTGTTGCCGAGGCATTTGAAGGAACCCTCGGTGTTGCCGGCGGATGGTTCATAGCGATCGCGATCACTCTTTTCGCATTTTCCACCGTTCTCGGATGGAGCATATACGGAAGCAAGGCTTTCGAGTATCTGTTCGGAACCAAGGCAACGTTAGTCTATAAGATCGTCTTCGTTCTCTTTGTTGTCATAGGTGCGACGATGGATCTCTCACTCGCATGGGATCTTTCCGATACCTTTAACGGACTTATGGCCATGCCCAACCTTATCGGTGTTATCGTTCTGAGCGGAACGGTAATGAAGATCACAGGCAATTATGTGGACAGAAAGATAAAGGGCAAAGACGTAAAGCCCCTGCTGTCAGCTATTCCCGAGATCCAGAAGGAGCAGGAAGCTCGCACGGACGACGAAGAATAAATATCATAAAACGCTGCATTTATTTACCGGAAAGAGACCTGACGGTTTCTTTCCGGTTTTTCTTTTTCTTAAATATTTTCCCAATTAAGTGTGTTTTTCGTATATAATATTTATGTTACGCATATCGGACACACTGACCATTCCGAAATCTTTTTTGGGAGAGACAGAGCCATATGAATAGTTACAATATCTCATATGAAGTTGCTTCGGCATTTTTCATTTCTATATGCATCGCATGCCTTATCCTGACACACAGGAGAAGAACAGCGAGATTCAAACAATTCCTGATCCTTATGTTTGCGGTCCTTTTCGGACTTATATTTGATGTTCTCGGAGCGGTTTCGATCGATAATGCCCATAATACCGGGCTTGCGGTTCCGATGCTGTTCAATACCCTGTATTTCTTTTTCGCCGGATATATAGGACTTGCGTATGTCAATTACACGATCGCGTTTGTGGGAGTCAGGACTAAGTTCCATAAAGTAATGCGTTATTTCCATATAGCTTTTGTCATTGCCTATGCCGCACTTCTTGTCGTCAATGTGAAGACGGGATGGATCTTTACTTTTGATGAGGAATACAGATACGTCTTCGGTCCTTACCACTTCATCATCTATATTCCTGCGGGATATTTCATCACGGGCGGATTCTGCTATATGCTCTCCAACAGAAAGAATCTCGGACTCAGGGAGATGCTTTCCCTTTCGGGATTTGTATTTGTGATCCTCGGAACGGTTTTCCAGGCGCTTCTTCTTCCGAACGTACTTCTGACCTTCTTCTTCGGTTCGCTTGCCGTGACCATCATTCTGGTATTTGTTGAAACACCGGATTACGCTTATCTCCAGGAAGCGCTTGCGGATCTTGATTCCGCCAAGATAGAAGCCGAGAAGGCAAAACATGTAAAGAGCGAATTTCTTTCCTTCGTATCAAGGGAGCTCAAGACTCCGATGAATACCGTACTCGGAATGGATGAGATGATACTCAGGGAAAGCCATGACGAGTATATAAGCGGATATGCCAGAGATATTGCGACTGCCGGAAACAATCTTATGGAGACTCTCAATAAGATCCTTGATTATTCGGATATCGAGACCGGCAAGCTCGAGATCGTAAATGCGCCGTATAAGGTATCCACCGTTGTAAGGGAAGTTTACAAGACGGTTGTGTTTAAGTCCGAGGAGAAGGGCCTCAAGATAGGCTGTGATGTCGGATCGCTTGTTCCGGAGGTTCTGGTGGGTGACAGCGTGCGCATCAGACAGATCATGCTCAATCTGCTGACGAATGCGATCAAGTATACCCATTCGGGAAGCGTGAATCTTTATGTGGGTTCCAATGAGGTCGATGATAAGAATGTGGTGATGGAGATCCGTGTTTCCGATACAGGAATCGGTATTGACGAAGAGGATCTTGATAAGATATTCGGAACCTTTGACCGCGCGGGCGATACCCATTCAAGAAGCGGTGAAGGTGTGGGACTCGGTCTTTCGATCGTGGCAAAACTCACGGATATGATGGACGGTGAGATCAAGGCGGAGAGCACACCCGGAAAGGGATCCGTATTCATCGTAAAGATACCGCAGAAGATCGCTGAAGAATCGGATCTTATAGACAATACCGCAGAGGAATCCGCCAGGGAAACCGGTGATGCAGGTCCTCTTTTCAAGGCGCCCAATGCAAAGGTTCTTATTGTGGATGACAATGATATCAACAGGGTGCTTGAGGCAATGCTCCTTAAGGAGACCGGGGTGCAGACGGCTCAGGTGGCCGGCGGGGAAGAGATGCTGGCAGAGCTTACCACAACCTCTTATGATGTGGTTCTGCTCGATCATATCATGCCGGATATGGACGGTGTGGAGGCTATGAAGCGGGCAAAACAGATAGAAAGAGTCAAGAATGCTTCGACCGCATTTATAGCACTTACGGCCAATTCGCTTCCGGGCGCAAGGGAAGAGTATTTAAGACAGGGATTCGATGATTTTGTTTCGAAACCCGTAAACGGAAGGCGTCTTGAGGAAGCTGTCATGAAGCAACTTAACAAGTCCCTTATCCTTGAAAATTTTAGCTAAATATGCAACAATGTTCTTTGGGGGGAGAATCACAAGGAGAGTAGATGTATAGAGTCTATTATCTTGATCTTGCGGCGATCGTGATTCTCAGTGCAATCTTTACCGCGCTCATATTCAGAAGAATGTACCGGGGCAGGGAGAACCGGGCATTTGTTAAGTATGTTGTTCTTCTGCTCGTGCTTGCAACGGCAGATGTCCTTCGCATTGCTCCCTTATACTGGCTCAGGCCTCTTTCTTATTCTGTGGCATTCAGAACCATATGCTGTTCAGCATATACCTTCCTCAACCTTGTCAATTATGCCGTGTATATATACATGGTAGGAAAGATGACAGGCACATTCAAAAAGATCACAACGACACCTGTTCTGGCCGTTCTTTTCGGCCTTCCGGTGGCGGTCAGTGCCGTTATGATCGTTTCCAATCTCTTTACCCAAAAGCTGTTTTCCTATGAAAGGATCAGCGAATTTGACATTATGTATCACCGCGGTCCGCTGATGTGGGTAATGGTAGCGGCGGGATATTATTATGCGGCATTTGCATTTGTCCACATTATCATATGCTTTTTCAGAAAGCGCCTGGACAAAGTCAGGTTTGCCGCACTCATGGTCGTATTCCCGATCAATATCATCTTCTTCAATATTCAGAGCGCTCATCCGAATGTTGTTGTTCAGGTATTCGGATATGCCACCACGGCACTTATCCTCAGCTTCTATGTCATAAGTCCCGAAGAATATCTCGATATGGAAACGGGCGCAAAATCATATACCGCGTTCAGGCGTACGATCGGCAATATCTTCAGTTCGAGAGATGACGCGTTTGTCATATTCGGAAGGCTTCAGAATCTTTCATCCATCAGATCTGCTCTGGGATACGAAACATATCTCTCGCTGCTCAGGGATGTTTCCGACAGCATCTATTCAATGCTGAAGGTCGGAAAGAAAATCGACATTAATCTCTACTATCTCAAGAACGGATTGTTTGCGTTTGTCATAAGAGGCAAATATGATGTGGGCCGTATCGAGGAAACGGCACAGGCCATGGTTCCGAAGCTCAGGGATCTGTTTGTTGTGGACGGTATCAGGCTGAAGCTGGACTTTGCAATGTGCGGTGTGATGATACCCAATGAGATAATGTCGGAAAACCAGCTCATCAGGCTGTCGGAAAGCTTTGATCATGCTGTTCCCCTCAATAAGTATGTCAGATATTCCGAGATGGTTCCGGAGAAGGATTTCGTTGTAAGGAACAATCTCGACAGGATCATATCCGATGCGATCAAGAATAATAAGTTTGAGATGTATTACCAGCCGATCTACTCAACCAGAGACGGAAAATTCGTTTCCGCCGAAGCTCTTATAAGGCTTCGTGACGAACAGCTCGGATTCATCTCTCCCGCACTGTTCATACCCGCTGCGGAAAAGAGCGGAAGCATTCTCCAGATCGGTGAGTTTGTCATCAAGGATGTTTGCAGATTTCTCTCTGAGAGCGACCTTGCGAATTCGGGGATCAGATTCCTGGAAGTAAACCTTTCGGTTGTCCATTGCATGCAGGCCAATATGGCATCCAGGATCCGCGATATACTTGATGAGTACAAGATCT
>JAGCRJ010000074.1 GCA_017964745.1 Lachnospiraceae bacterium | reverse complement strand
TATCGTTTCCGCTTATGGGGTCGATGGTAAAGCAGATACCACTGTTATCCGCATCTACCATTTCCTGAATGACTACGGACATCTTCATTGAAAGGGGATCGATATTCCTGTTCGCGATATACTGAAGACTTACCTTTCCGAACATTGACCTGTAGCAGGCGATTATCTTCTTCTCAAGGTCGCTCTTTGCGACATTGAGGAAAGTCTCATACTGTCCGGCAAAAGAATACTCATCAAGGTCTTCTTTGTTTCCGCTGCTTCTTATGGCATACAAGCTCTCATCCTTTGCGACCGCATTTATCTCGGAAAGGATGTCCTCGGGTATGAGAGCGTTATCGAAGAGCTTAGAGATCTTCTCGGAAATCTCATCACAGTTATTCGGAGCTAGTCCGTCAAGGATTTCACGGATCTTATCCTCAAGTCCGTTCTTGCTTATGACCTCATCATAAGTATCGCTGTCCAGAATAAAACCGCCCGGAACATCAAAGCCCTGCTTCTTCATCTGAAGCAGGAATTTACCTTTGTTTCCGAGCTTTTCTTCTCTGAGTTCTTCTTTTTCAAGTTTTATTATCACAGATTCTTCCTCTCGTTTTGGTCCGGATAAGTGTTAACGCTTACCTATCAGAACGGATTTTTTCTGAGCTTTGCAAGATACAGAAGTACATTCAGGATTATATGTGTAAACGCCCCGACAAGAACGTAGAGCAGATACAGCAGGATTCCAAGATCGTAAAAGATCCACACGACAAGAGCACATCCGAAAACCGAATCGGCCTGGTCAAGGAAGACAAAGAACCACTTCCAAAAGCCGGATGTCGTTTTTCCGGGTGTGATATCAAGCCTTCTTTTCAGGAAAGAGTTGGGAAGCTCGAAAAGGGCATATCCCAGTCCTATAAGAAGACCGATCAAAACGTTATAGATAAATGTATTTTCGTGATTGATATAAAAGAAATTCAGATGATCGATCGAGGCCGCGCTGCTTACACAGCCCCAAACGATCGAAAAGAATGTATTTAATACCAGATAACCGATAAAACCCTTCCAGGTTTTGTTATCGCCGAAGATCCTCTTTCCGTCGGAAAGACATCTGCCGAAATCCATCGGCTTTTTCAGTGGCTTAAGAACACCCGTCTTGCACCATATCATGTTAAAGATGCCCGATAATATGGCGGGGAGCAGTGTTACATACATCATTAAGATGGTCTTGAGCATGTCGGTATACCTTGGTCCGTTTGATACAATAATTTAGGAAATAAAACAATCCTAAACATTATACCATTTTTGGCCCCGGCATGCCGCAATTTGAGCAGAATTTCCCCATATTTCCTCCCCCGCTTACGGTTTTCTGGTCAGATAAAGGATATATGTATCATTAAACACGACTTTATTTCCAAACTCAAGCACCGCCTCCCTTAATCCCTCGAAGAATTTAGTCTTGTAGGGTTCGGGTATCACCATATGATCGGAATGTGTTCCGCAGTACATTACATATTCATCCGCGGTAAATTCGCGTCTTCCGTAGAAATCACGTCTTTCGAAGTCCACATATCCGTAGTCGGTAGCATGAAGGTAATCGAAGGGCTCCTTCATGTCCTTGTACTGTTTTTCGGGCTTATAGTACTCGCCGTACACACCCTGGATCCTGTCATAGAGAGCTTCGTTCGGAGTCTTGTAGTCCCCGTGAAGAAGCATCATCGCCAGTACCCCGCCGGGCTTTAACAGCTCGAAGGTCTTGGGGAATGCGACTCTTTCCGGGATCCACTGTATCGTTGCCGCCGAATAGATCATATCGAATCTCTGATCTCCGAAATCATGCGTGATGAAGTCGTCGTTCACGATGTGGAAATTCTCATAGGATCCGAACTTCTCGTTCATCTTCGCATAGAAATTTTCTCCGAGCTCGATGGCATTGTAATCGCATCCCGTTTTAAGTATCGGTTCGGTCGCCTGTCCCGTTCCGGGTCCGAGCTCAAGTACCTTCTTTCCCGGTCCGATATCCGCATACTTTATCAGATCCGCAAAAAGCTCCGGGCTGTACCTCGGTCTGTACTTGTCGAACTGTTCCGGTATACTGTCGAATACCTTTCTGAATTCCATCACATCGCCTCCTTCCGGTCATCACGCATTTTTGTTATTTGAACATCTCTAATAGATATTGTTCCTGTCGTTGAATTTCTTTCGTTCCTTCGACCACTTTGAGATCTCTTTTTTCATGGCATAGTTTCTCGTGTTTTCCGCACCGAGATTCTTATAGAGCATATACCTTTCTTCGGACAGCTCCCCGCTTTCGATCGCGGCTTTTATCGCGCATCCGGGCTCGGTGTCATGCCTGCAGTTACTGAACCTGCACTTGCTTTCGAGTTCTGTGATATCCGAGAAGGTATCATCGATCCCTTCCTGCATATTCGCCATTCCGATCTCACGCATTCCCGGAGTATCAATGACCGACACTCCGTTTCCGATATCGATCAGCTGTCTGTGGGTGGTGGTATGTCTTCCGGTCGAATCCGATTCCCTTACCTCGGAAGTCTTCATTACCTCTTTGCCGGTGATCGCATTGATGAGAGTCGACTTGCCCGCACCCGATGATCCCATAAGGCATATCGTTGTTCCGGGCGTAAAATATTCCTTCAGCTCATCCAGACCGATCCCGTAAATCGCGGAGACCGCATGAACCCTTATCTTATCCGATATGCTTTCGACTTCGCGTATATACCTTCCCGTGTTATTGCAAAGATCGCACTTGGTAAGTATCGCAACGGGCTGGGCACCGCCCTGTATCGCCACACTTGCGTATCTTGCGATACGGTTATAGCTGTAATCCTCATTGAGCGATGTGACTATGAAACATGATCTACATTTGCGACCATATACTGCATGACGCCGGTCTTGGCCTGGTCCGGCCTTTGAAGGATATTCTTTCTTTCACATACGGATTCTATGACCGCGGCATCATCGCCCCCGGGAACAAATTTCACATAGTCCCCGACAACGGGAAAGCCCCCGGCATCCTCCGTATAGAACCTGCCT
>JAGCRJ010000073.1 GCA_017964745.1 Lachnospiraceae bacterium | reverse complement strand
ATTGTCCCATACATGCTTTACCTGCTCGACCAGCTTTTCGTTCTGGATCTTTGTGATCTCTTCTCTCGAAGCACACTCTGCTTCTTTCTGATAATACCTTTCCACGTTTTTTCTCCTGATGGTGAACAAGGGGACGGTTCCTCCGTTCACGTTTTTGCTTTTTTAAGTGAACGGAGGAACCGTCCCCCAGTTCACTTTACGCGCAGTCCTTACGCGTTTTTGCCGAGCTCAAATGCCTTTTTATTCATCTCAAGGAACTTGGCGGGGACTATGGCTTCCATAGCCTTCATCCATGCCTCCTCGGGCATATCAAAGTAGTGGGAAAGACGTCCCATGAGAACAATGTTTACAGCCTTGGCAGATCCGGCTTCCTCAGCAAGTGCAAGACAGTCAAGAGCATCAACCTTGGCACCTGTGGCCTTCATCTTATCAACGAGTTCCGTGGGATATTCCATTGCACCGGTGATGACGGGCATGGGATCTATCTGCTGGATATTGGTTACGATCTGGCCGTCCTTTTTCAAGAAAGGAAGCCATCTTGCAGCCTCGAGAAGTTCAAAGGAAACAATGACATCAGCCTCGCCCTTATCGATAACGGGAGAATAAACATGCTCTCCGTATCTTACATAAGTGACAACGCTTCCGCCTCTCTGGCTCATTCCGTGTACTTCGGAAACCTTTACATCATATCCTTCATCAAGGAGGAGCCTGCCGAGAAGTTTACTTGCAAGAAGCGAACCCTGTCCGCCGACACCTACGATCATTACATTCTTTGTACTCATATCAATCCTCCTTCTGGCAGGACTCAAATGCTCCTACCGGGCAAAGCTGCTCGCAGATACCGCAACCCACGCAGAGAGTGTTGTCGATATGAGCCTTGCCGTCTTTCATGGAAATTGCGGGACATCCTATCTTCATGCAGGACTTGCAGCCGACACACTTGTCCCTGTTTACGCGAAGAGGAGGATTATGCTTTACGTTCTTTAAAAGTGCGCAGGGTCTTCTTGAGATGATGACCGAAGGAGCCTTGACGGCAAGTTCTTCTTTTACCGCTTCATCGCAAGCCTTGAGATCATAAGGATCAACTACGCGGACACGCTCGAATCCCATTGAGCGGCAGAGCGCTTCGAGATCGATCTTTCCTGCGGGATCTCCCTTGATGTTGAGACCGGTGGTGGGGTTCTGCTGATGTCCCGTCATACCGGTGATCGAGTTATCAAGTATGATGACAGTCGAATCCGACTGGTTATATGCGATATTGGCAAGACCGGTCATTCCTGAATGCATGAATGTCGAATCGCCGATGACGGCAACGGTCTTTCCTTCGTTCTCACCGCCGCCTGCCTTGTTGAAGCCGTGTATCGCACTTACGGAAGCACCCATGCAGAGGGTCATATCCATTGCGGCAAGAGGTGCCACTGCTCCGAGAGTGTAGCATCCGATATCGCCGAGTACGGTGCACTTGTTCTTGCTGAGTGTATAGAACAGTCCTCTGTGAGGGCATCCCGCACACATTACGGGAGGTCTCATGGGGATCTGGTCGTTAACGGCCGTAACATCCTCGCTGTACTCTTCTCCGGTAACGATGGGAGAAAGATACTTCTTAAGGAGATTCTGTGAAAACTCTCCGCAGATGGGAAGAACATCCTTGCCGATGACATCTAGTCCGAGAGCTCTGCAGTGATTCTCAATGATGGGATCGAGCTCCTCTGCAACGATAAGGGTATCAACCTTTGCTGCGAAATCCTTTATAAGATTAACGGGAAGGGGATTGACCATTCCGAGCTTTAAGACGGATACGTTATTTCCGAATGCTTCCCTTACATACTGATATGTAGTGGAGCAGGTGATGATTCCCACATGCTTGCCGGAAGCAGATGCATCTCTCATCTCAACCCTGTTAAAGGAAGCGGTCTCCGCAAGGTCACGGAGCTTAGCGGTTCTTTCCTCGACAAAGGGGTGTCTCTTGATCGCATTACCGGGCATCATGACATTCTTGGGAATATTCTTCTCATAAGGCTTTCTTGCGATCTGAGCCCTGTCGGAGGTTTCGACGACCGACTGGGAATGAGCGACACGTGTGCACATCTTTACGATGACGGGAGTGTCGTACTCTTCGGAAAGATCATATGCAAGCTTTACAAAAGAAAGAGTCTCACCGGAATCCGAAGGCTCGAGCATGGGAACCTTGGAAGCGATGGCATGATGTCTGGAATCCTGCTCATTCTGTGATGAGTGCATTCCGGCATCATCGGCAACACAGATAACGATACCGCCGTTTACACCGGTATATGACATTGTATATAGAGGGTCAGCGGCAACGTTGAGTCCGACGTGCTTCATTCCGCAATAGCTTCTGACACCGGCGAGCGACGCGCCGAATGCAGCCTCCATTGCAACCTTCTCATTGGGCGCCCATTCGCAGTAGATCTCATCGTACTTTACCGCCTCTTCGGTAACCTCGGTACTGGGCGTTCCGGGATAACTGGAAACAAAAGAACAGCCCGCTTCGTACAGACCGCGCGCAAATGCTTTGTTTCCGAGCATTAACTCCTTCATTTATATTTCCTCCTACACTTTATTTGCCTGTTCACAAATAATAATTTACTTATATAGATCTCATCCGGGATTTAATTCTTCCTCTCGAACTGAGAATAATATATTTCTTCGTATACTTCGCAGCTTTTAAGAAGCTCTTCGTGAGTTCCCATGTCTGCGGCTTTTCCGTCGTCAAGAACAATTATCATATCCGCATTCATGACGGATGAAGCACGCTGAGAAACGATGAACACCGTTGTATCCTTTATCTTCGCAATCTCCTCGCGGATATTCTTCTCCGTAAGGAAATCAAGCGCAGATGTCGAATCGTCAAGTATCAGTATCTCCGGCTTTCTCACAAGCGCCCTTGCGATGGTAAGGCGCTGCCTCTGTCCTCCCGAGAAATTCTTTCCGCTCTGGAGAACCTCGGCATCAAGTCCGCCCTTTTCCGAAACGAAATCAAATGCCTGAGCTTTCTTAAGTGCATCTGTCATTTCATCATCGGTTGCACTTCCGTTACCGATCTGCATATTGCTGCGGACCGTTCCCTTGAAAAGAACGGCTTTCTGGGGCACGACACCGATCCTTTCACGAAGGCTTACTTTATCTGCGGTCCTAATATCTTCACCGAATACCCTGACTGTTCCTGTACTTGCTTCATACATTCCCGGGATCAGATTAATGAGCGAGCTCTTACCCGAACCCGTACCGCCGATGACTCCGACCGTCTGTCCCTTCTTTACCGTAAAGGAAATACCTGTGATCGCAGGTTCGGAACCTTTTGAATATTGGAGTGACACGTTTTCAAATGAAACGATGTCATCGCCTGTAAACGCAGTGGCATTTACGGTCTCTGCAGCAGGATCTTTGCTTTCACCCACAGCCTCAGCCGTATCTTCCGAAGACGCGGCAGCCCCTTCATCTCTTCCGCCATCGAGCACCGCCGCAACTCTTTGCGATGATGCCAATGACTTTGTTATCGTAACGATCAGATTGGTAAGCTTTAAAAGCTCTACCAGTATCTGGCTCATGTAGTTTAGGATCGCAACTGCCTGACCCT
>JAGCRJ010000072.1 GCA_017964745.1 Lachnospiraceae bacterium | reverse complement strand
TATCCCGCGTACTTCTCATGGAATGTTTCCTTACCGCGAAGGTTAAGAAGAACGCAAATGCCTGCGAATGCTCCGCAGAAAACAACTGTGCCTATAAGCTTTTTTGTTCCGTTTCTCATAGTGTTTATTATATTTACGATATGTTAATTAATCCAATTAATTTTTGCTTTTTCGGTATTAATTTTATGCAAAAAATCGATAGAAAGTCAATTGTCTGTAGAATTTTTTGTGCATATTCAACAGTTTTAATAGGTTTTAATGTAAATACCTAAGGTTTTTTTAGCTTTATTTGACCATCCTCGTATGAAACGACCAGTCTGCCTGTTTCTCCGCCCAGTTTTTCGACCACATCCGCGGGCAGCTGCAGGCGTCCCGCCTTGTCCACGACTACGTACTCTTCCTGGGTTTCCTCGTTCCTCCAGTCGACTCCCGACTCTTTAAGCCTGTCGGCAAAGCTTTCCTTGAGTATTCTCTCGGAACTGATACGTCCGTCCCTTATCGCAACAACCCTTCGCACCTTCCTCGAAAGCGCCAGGTCATGCGTTACGACAAGTATCGTCTGTCCCGCTTCATTGAGCTTCGTGAATATCTCAAAGATCTGGTCGCCCGTCTTCTCGTCGACGGAACCCGTGGGTTCGTCCGCAAGAAGGAGTCCCGGCGAATTCGCAAGCGCTATGGCTATCGCTATTCTCTGCTGTTCGCCTCCGGAGAGAGTCTGCAGCTTGGAGTTGCGGTGATCCGCCATTCCGACCGCTTCGAGCAGCTCTTCGGCCCTTTGCTTCTTTTTCTTCTGACCGCTGAACCTCATCGGTATGCAGATATTGTCTATTGCAGTCAGGTAGGGGAAAAGGTTTCTTGCGTTGTTCTGCCAGACGAATCCGACCGTCTCACGCTTGTACTTAACCCTCTCGCTCTCTGTCATGCGGAAGAGATTCCTTCCTCCGACGAAGAGCTTTCCGGCACTGGGGATGTCAAGTCCGACGATCATATTCAGGAATGTCGATTTACCCGAACCGGAATTACCGATCAGTGCGGTGAACTCGCCCTTTTCTACCTTCAGATCCAGGCCCGACAGCGCGAGCACCTCAGTCTCCTTGGTCTTGTAGATCTTGACCAGACCTTCCGCATCTATCATATATTCGGGAGTTTTAACTTCATCAGCCATCTTCACCGCTCCCTTCTATACGTCCGTTCTTAAGCTCTATCAGCTGGTCGCCCGCTCCCATGAGACCTACATCGTGGGTCGTCATGATGATGGTGACATGTTCTTCTTCCGATATCTGTTTGAACAGCCTTGTCACCTCGGTAGCCATTCCGGAATCAAGCTCCGCCGTAGGCTCGTCTGCAAGGATTATCCTCGGGTGATGTGCGATCGCCCTTGCTATCGCAACTCTCTGCTGTTCGCCTCCGGACATTTCCTGCGGCATATGCGTCATTCTGTTTGAAAGACCGACAATGGAGAGAACCTCCGCCGCTCTTTTATCCATGTCTTCCTTAATGCCCGCCATACGCATCGCAAATTCCACATTCTGTATGGCATTCATCGAAGGGATAAGGCTTACGGACTGGAATACGAATCCCATCTGCCTTCTTCTCATATTCTCCCTTGCGAGGGCATTCATGGAATGCGAGCTGTTTCCGTCGATCAGGATCTGGCCCGATGTGGGATCGTCAAGCGCTCCGATTATATTGAGAAGAGTCGTCTTGCCGGATCCGGATTTTCCCCTCAGGATGCACATGGTATCGGGCTGTATTGTACATGTGATACCCTTGAGCACCGAAACCTTTCCGCCGGGAGTCTGGAAATCTCTTGTGACATTTTTGACTTCAATGAGCGATCCCATATTACTCCTCTCCCAGCTTCAGTGCCTTGATCATATTCTGCTTTCTTATGATCAGCGCAAGCACCAGTATGCTGACTACGAGCATCAGTCCTATTGACACAAACAGCTTGGTCATATCGGAGTTTTCTCTTATCATCACAAGAGGAAGTATCTGCGCCGATGATGAATATGCCGTCTGCAGCATGGGAACATAAAGTGTGTAAGCTATAAATCCCGCAAGAGCGCCGGCAGCAACGGAATACAGTCCGCATATCGCCTGCTCTATCGAGAGCATCTTCAGCATTTCAAAGGAATGAAGTCCCATAGCCCTGAGGACACCGAGCATCATTTCCCTCGCCTTTATCGAAAGAACCCAGTAGATCAGATATCCCGCGGCACACAGTATGAGCATTACGATAAAGCTCATCGTAAGGATTCCGTTCATTCCCTGGAGCAGCGGATCTTCAACCGTCTTCTCAAGATCCTTGGTCCTGTCGGAAAAATAAGTAAGAGTCGTACCGGACTCATCAAGCCAGTTATAGAAAAATGTCGTATCGCCGCTTTCAGGAGCTCCCACCCAGATATAGTAGGGCTGAAGTCCGAACTTCTTTCTTATGAAGGAATAGTTGGCAACGATCATATAATTCTCGGTCTGGGTGATGTCGCCGGATGCATTCAGTTCCCTGGAAACGGGTCTGTATCCCGGCCAGTACTCGAAGAATCCCACAACCACGGCATCGGCACCGGATGAATTCTTGTCGTAGAAAGAGATCTTATCCCCTACTTTAAGTCCCTTCACATCACGATAGTTCGCGGAAAGAAGCACGCCCGTCGGAGCGATCGCAAGGTCATTTAAGAGCTGTCTGTAGGGAGCGTTCAGAAGCGACGAATCAACACCCGTGATGGTTCCGAATTCCTTGGTATGGATACCCATGATGCTGACGGCTTCCCTGGCACCGGAGCCTCCCTTGGTATATCCGTCCTCCAAATAGACTCTTGTATATCCTCCGCTCTCCTTGGCGAATACGGCATACTCCGAATAATCGGGTTCGTAATATGTCAGCTCGACCGTGGGATCGAACTGCTTGGTCGCACTGTTATCGAGCCATACTTCCTTGAACCTGATATCGGTTCCGTCGATATAGGAAGTGTTGGCAAGTGAATTTTCAAGTATGGTTCTCGCGGAGACCGCATCAAACATTCCGAGTGCGACGGTGAGGATAACGAAGAGTGAGATGTACTGCTGCGCCCTCGCACTCCTTATGCTCTCGAGCATTGCCGCATACGACGCGGGTGAGAAACGTTTTTTGCCAAAGAAGAAAATGGCCTTTATGAGAAGCGGTCTCAAACGGATGAGAAGCATTCCGGCTCCGAGTATGAAAAGCGATGACGAGAAATACAGAAGAGGATCCAACGCCTCGCCCTTTAACGCACTCTCGAGAAGATCATCGGTATGGTGCGAGAAATTGTAGTATCCGTATAAAGAGACCAGAAGGAAAAGAACATCAAGATAGAACTTCTCCCATACGGGCTTTTTGTTCTTGGCTCCGCCCCTCTTCGCTCCGACGATCGAAAGCCTTGATGCGGGGATGGAAGGAACGGTCATGATAAAGATACAAACGGCTGCGGAGACAAGCGTGTAGACAAGTGCTTCGCCGGTGAATACGATATTGAGTTCACGTCTTATTCCGAATTCAAGGAAGGAGCTTGCGCTTCCGAGTCCCCTGCACGCGAGCATTCCGAGAGGAACTCCGATGCATGCGGCAACAGCCGCTATCAGGAAGCTCTGAAGCAGATAAAGAAGGAAGATCTGACCGGAGGATGCACCTCTGCTCTTATACATGGAGATCTCGTTCTCTTCCATGGAATAAAGCTGTCCGGAGATCATCAGTATGAATGCCGCAAGAAGAAGGAGAAGCGGTATCTCGAGCAGAAGGAGGGATACGGAGATCCTGCGTCTCATGCTCTCGTGCTTTTCAAGCACCTCCTTATAATCGGGAACCGAAGTGAGGCCGCCCCATGAACCGTTCAGATATTTATCCGTGGATTCAAGTATCAGAGCCGCCTGTGAAGCATCCAGCGTCTCGTAATCGAACTGATCGTAAATGTTACAGTTTATGGAAAACTTGGATCTGTCGGGATTATGTATGAAATAATCCATGAAAAGATCAGATCTTACAAAAAGAGCATTGGAGAAGAATCTGGTCTCCTTCTGCCAGTAGATATCCGAAGGATCCTCGGCATCAAACACTCCGACAACCTTAAGCTTTATGGAATCCACGCCCTTGGGTGCAAGATTGGAAAAAGAGAACACATCTCCGATGACCATGCCCGATGCAAGAAATGTCTGTTCACTGACTATGACATCCATCGTATCGTCGGAAGGATCCTCATCCTCCCAGAGTTTTCCGTCTATCATTTTGATGTGGTCTTCAAGTTCCGTGAGGGAAGCCACCTTGAGGGAAAACTCGGTCTCTTCCCCTCTGGACAGCTCCGGCGTGCAGGCTGAACCCAAAGTCGAATAATAGCAGATGGTCCTGTACTCGGGAATTCCGACGGCGGAATATGCCGAAAGCGCACCTGACAGATTCTTGTCGAAAGCATCCATATTGGCGCTCTTACCGACCTGGAATGTAAAGTTCATCTGCATCGGCCACTTTCCCGTGCCGGTTATATACTCTTCAAGCTGGTCTTCCAGCATGCGGTCGAGAACCGCAGTCCTGTAAATGGGGAAGCTTACCGCGGACGCAAAAAGGAGCACGGCTCCGAGAAGGAGACATGCAAACATCCATTTTTTATTCCTGATCTTCTGAAGTTCGAGGAAAAGCATCAGTAAACTATCACCATTCCTTCTTCCAGGCCTTCGATGGCCCAGATATATGCAGTGCCGTTTATGGTAACGCTTCTGATGGGATTGATCCCACCCGCGATAAATCCTTTTTTGATATACTGTCCGTCCTCCAGAACAGTGACGTATGCCTGCTTTCCGATTACCGTGACTGCCTTGGCGGGAACGAGTATGACACCGGATTCATACTGAAGATATCCGGTAAGTTTATATGACTGCTTGGCAGGTGCATTTGCGGCTTCCTGCTGTGCGATCCACTCTTCCCAGGGATTGGAAGGAGTGAATGATTCACCTGCGGTGATCTCGGCAGATATCTCGGCATCGGGATCGTATGCTCCTCCGGGAAGTGTCACGCCTGCTGCGGGCATTACAAAAACCCTGTCGGATGCAAGCTCCTGACTAACGGCTCCGAACGAAGCACTCGATACGGTAAGAGGAAAGCTTACAACATCTCCGGTGGCAGGATTGGTATATTCTCCGGTAAGCTCCATTCCGTAAAGAAGGGACTTGCCCTCATTCATCGCATAGAGATATTCCGATGAGATCGAAGCGACCGTTGCGATCCTTTCACCGGGCTTTAATACGGATCCGTCGGAAAGATCGGTGATGTATCCGATGACTCCGTCGACGGGTGAGGTAAATGCGGTAACCGAATATGCCGCCTGTATCTCTGCTATCTGCTCGGTAACATCCTCTATCTGTCTGTCCAGGGATGAGACCATGTTATCAAGCTGTCTCTGCACATCCTCTCCGAGGAAGTAATTGCCCGGATCGTCTGCGGCTTCCTGTGCATCCTGTCTTTTTTCGGTAAGTCTCATAAGCCTGAGTGAAAGCTCTTCGAGCCTTACACTGTTGGGAGATACGGAGATGTAAGCGATGACTTCGCCCTTTTTCACCCTCTGTCCCTGTGTCACCTTCTTCTCGGTCATGGTGACGGTTCCGTACTGCACGTTGTTGGTGATATTGGTTATGTCGGGGTAATACAGATATCCCGTTCCTTCGTAGGTAAGATAATAATCTCCCCTTGCCAGGGTGGCCACATTCTCAGGTGCTTCGTTGTAGCTGTCGAGAAGGATCACATCGCCCTCGTTCACACCGTTCAGAACCTCGGTAAACATTCCGTCCGTGATTCCCTTTGAGATATATGATTTTTCGCCTGATGCAAGATTTACATAGAATCCGCTGCTGTCCCTGTGAATGCATTCATTCGAAACGGACAGGATGTCATCCTTAAGATCGTAAAGAACGACCACGGATGCCTTCTGCCCCGCACGTACAAGTCCGTCCGGATCTTCGATCCGGAAAACGGAATAAACATCGCTTCCCGATGCCTTCAGTGCGCTGTATTCGCTTGCAGAGTAAGGGATATGAGTGATCTCATATCTTTTTCCGTCAATGACCGCATAAACATCCATTGCAGAATTAAGCTCTCTTGCGGATCTGTAGTCCGCGAGAATGTTTATGCTGTGTCCGTCGGTAACGGCAGCAACGCTTGTTCCCTCGGAGATCTGTGCTCCGGGAGATGCGGTGTTGACCGCGACCACGGTTCCGTTCATATAGGATGTGACACGTCTCCTCGCTTCGTT
>JAGCRJ010000071.1 GCA_017964745.1 Lachnospiraceae bacterium | reverse complement strand
GTCATACCCGGACAGCCGACCAGAAAGAACGGAAAGCCTTACAAGGAGCTTTTCTATACCCGTGTGAACGTAAATGTCGACGAGATGGATAATGTCACAATGGTCCAGCAGATAATAAACGATATGGGCTACAGGGCATATTCAAATGCCGAGTGGATCGAGTCCGATATGAAGATAATGAACATCATCCAGGCGGTTCTGGGCGGTATCGGCGGAATATCCCTTTTCGTCGCCGCGATCGGAATCACCAACACCATGATGATGTCCATATATGAGAGGACCAGGGAGATCGGCATCATGAAGGTCATCGGATGCCGTATCAGGGATATCCAGTTCCTCTTCCTCATAGAGGCCGGATATATAGGCTTCATCGGAGGCGGTATCGGAATGCTGCTTTCCTACGGAATCTCCTATGTCATGAACAAGGTTCTGGGACTGGGTGCCATGATGTTTGACGAAGGGGCAAAGCTCTCCGTTATTCCTCCATGGCTTGCGCTTGTTGCGATCACATTTGCCGCATTCATAGCCATGATGGCCGGATTCCTTCCTTCCATAAGAGCCATGAAGCTGTCACCTCTTGCCGCCATCAGGGCCGAGTGATGATGCGGTTCTTTGTTTGCGGGCTGCGATAAGCTTAATGTTTTCTTTTGCCCCCGGAAGGGGGCTTCAAAATAATTGAAAAACTTTTCAAAAATTTACTTGACCGCTTGAAATCAAAATGATACTATGGATGATGCACGTTTCTGCGACGAGCTCTTTTTTTGCACGTCAAAAAAAGAGAAGTGCATTAACAGAAAAAAGTCAACAGAAAGAACGGGGTGAAATTGTCAATGAGCAAGAACAGGATCCGCCCGGAGCACAGTGCCAAAGCAATGCGAATGAGCTATGCAAGGCGTGGTGAGGTGCTCGAAATGCCAAATCTTATAGAGGTTCAGACGAACTCCTATAAGTGGTTTCTTGAAGAAGGTCTTCAGGAAGCTTTCGATGATATATCTCCCATTGAGGACTTCGCGGGAGCACTCAGTCTTGAGTTCGTAGGCTATAAGCTCAAGCGCGAAGAAGCAAAATATACCATAGAAGAGTGCAAGGAAAGGGATACCACATATTCGGCACCCCTGTTCGTTACTGTACGTCTTCACAGCAATGAAGACAAGAATATCCAGGAGTATGAGATATTCATGGGAGATCTTCCTCTCATGACCGACACCGGTACCTTCGTTATCAACGGTGCCGAGCGTGTTATCGTATCCCAGCTCGTTCGTTCCCCCGGTATGTATTACGGGATCTCCAACGACAAAGTAGGTAAGGAGCTCTTCTCCTGCCAGGTCATCCCCAACCGCGGTGCATGGCTTGAGTACGAGACCGATGCCAACGATGTCTTCTATGTACGTGTAGACCGTACCAGAAAGGTACCCGTTACCGTTCTCCTCAGAGCTCTGGGACTCGGAACCAACACCGAGATCTTCGAGAAGTTCGGACAGGAGATCAAAATAGAAGAGACTCTTAAGAAGGACGCATCCATCACTTCCGAGAACCCCGAAGGAAGTATCGAGGGAGGCTTCCTTGAGCTGTATAAAAAGATCAGACCCGGTGAGCCTTTCACCAGCGACAACGCACGTACCGAAGTTGAGAGAATGTTCTTCGATGCAAGAAGATACGATCTCGCAAGAGTAGGACGTTATAAGTTCAATAAGAAGATGGCCCTCAGGAACCGTATCAGAGGACTTGTATTTGCCGAGGATGTTATCGATCCCATCACAGGTGAGGTCATTGCCGCAGCAGGCACTACCGCTACCACCGAACTTGCCGATCTCATCCAGGATTCCGCAGTTGAGTATGTAACCATCCAGACCGATGAGAAGAACGAGAGAGTTCTTTCAAATATGATGGTTGATCTTGCTCATTTCGTTGACTGCGATCCCAAGGAAGATTTCGGTATCAGGGAAAGAGTTTACTATCCCAAGCTGAGGGAGATCCTTGATGCATACGGAGAGGATCCCGAGGAGCTTACCCGTTCCATCAGGGAGAATGTTCACGAGCTTGTTCCCAAGCACATCACCAGGGACGATATCTTCGCTTCCATCAACTACAACATGCACCTTGAGTACGGCATCGGACACGACGATGATATCGATCATCTCGGAAACCGTCGTATCAGGGCCGTAGGTGAGCTCCTTCAGAACCAGTACCGCATCGGTCTTTCCAGACTTGAGCGTGTGGTCAGAGAGAGAATGAGCACTCACGACGCTGAGGATGTAACTCCCCAGAGCCTTATCAATATCAAGCCCGTGACCGCGGCAGTCAAGGAGTTCTTCGGATCTT
>JAGCRJ010000070.1 GCA_017964745.1 Lachnospiraceae bacterium | reverse complement strand
GCTACACGGCGCTGTTTCTTATAGAAGTTAATGTCTTCCTGACTTGAAACTTTGTCTCCGGTAACGGGTTCCACATAAAGAAGCCGATCTACTATGGTATTGTTGATGATATCCTTTTCAACTATCTCCTCAACATCAGCTTCGCTGACCATACGATAGAGAGTATTCTCGGGATAGATCTTGACGAAAGGTCCCTGTGAACAGAAACCGAAACATCCGACAAGATTGACGGTTACTTTATCAGACAGACCTTTTTCTTCGAGAACGGTCTTGAACTTTTCCATGATCTCTTTTGAATTGCTCGAAAGACATCCGGTACCGCCGCAAAGAACGATGTGTCTCTTTTCATCCGCACCCGTAAGCTTGGAATCAACACATCCGGTACATCTTGCTATCTTCTGTTCAAGTTCTTCGACTGTATTGATCCTGTTCACGCCGATGCCTCCTTTCTGTAGGATTCGATGATATCTTCTACCTGACCGGGCTCAACCTTGGGGTAAACCTTGCCGTTGATGCTTACCGCAGGCGCGATTCCGCAGGCTCCGATACATCTGAGTGCATCAAGAGTGAAAAGACCGTCTTCGGTGGTCTCGCCCGCACGAATGCCGAGAAGCTCCGAAAATCTGTCGATGACATTCTGGGCTCCCTTGACATAGCATGCCGTTCCGAGGCAGCAGCCGATAACATATTTTCCCTTGGGGGTAAGTGAAAAGAAAGAATAGAAAGTAACCACCCCGTAGATCTCCGCTACCGAGATGCCGGTCTTGGCGGAAACTATCTCCTGAACCTCCAGAGGAATATATCCGTACTCATTCTGGATATCGCTCAGGATCATCATAAGCGGGGTTTTTTCGTCGCAGTACCTGTCACAGATCTCTTCGATCTGCTTCACGGCTGCTTCCTGTAATCTGGCCATGAAATCCTCCTAAAAGAATTATTTGAACTGTCACTCACAAAGCCTAATTTTACCACAATTTAACCTGCAGAAAAAGGAAAAAGAGCCCGAAAAACGCTATTTTTAGGCTCTTTTTTGCTATATATCATTATGCGTGTATACAATCTTATCCGCGCAGATATGATACCACAGGCTGTATGTACTTTACATCCGATATGTCATAGCCCTTGGATATCATCTCAGCCATAGTCTTCGACTTTTCATCGGGTTTCTTTTTCAGGGAACCGATAAACATCTTCATGGCTAACTTGGAAGCCGTGTTCATCCTGTCAAAGTTAAATCCGCCCTGACAGTAGAAAGCTTTAATATATGAGCTCTGCTCCTCACTCAGAACGGTCTTCATCATCGCTTCGCACTCGGGAGCATCTCCGGGACATCCTCCGACGCAGATCAGTGCAAGCTTTTTTCCCTTCCAGCCGGCTGCCTTGCTCAGGAACCAGTTTGACTTTACGATCTTTCCCGCCATGGCCCATCCGGCATAAACTATAGCTTCATAGTCAGAAAAAAAGGAGTCATCTTTCTTCTGTACTTCTTTCAGGTCATACATGTCCGCTTTCATCTCATCCGAAAGCCATTGTGAATATTTCTTCGTAAATCCCGTTTGTGATGTGTAAACTACCAGTGTCTTCATATCTTCTCCAGATTCCTTTCCATTTTCATGATCGTTTCTATCGTAACCGTGAGGTCTTTTCCGCTTACGCCTTCGAATATCTCTTCGATTATCACTGCGCTGTTCCTGCTCCGGTTATCATTCTCCTCCAGGAATTTCCTGCACTTATCGGTAACGAAATATCTCTGCTTTCTTTTATCGTTATCATCGGTCTTCATCGAGACGAAGCCCTTGCTTTCAAGCTTCAGCAGGATCTGCTTCACATTCTGATGAGAGCTTCCCATTACATCCGAAAGGTCATTGAGCGTCGGCGGCTCTTTGCACATGTTGATGCAGATGATCGCAAAGAACTGTTTCCACGTGATCTCCCTGAAATATTTATCCGCGGCAGCCTGGTATCTGTTATCAAATGCGCTCAGCAATCCCAGAAGGAAAGCCTGAGGCGGCATCTCCCCGAAGCTGACCTTGTCCATATTCATGGCTTTATCATAGTTCATCCGGTGTCCCTCATTTTATGCGAAGAAAAGGTAATATATTACATTTCACAAACAATGTAACATATTACCTATCATCCGTCAACCTGTCATTTTCGGAATAAATACTATACTAAAAGTCCCTATTTGATTAAAAACGTAAATGCTATCATTTCATTTACAAGAAAGGAGAATAAGATATGAGCGAGACAAGATCATGCCCAAATTGCGGAGCTCCCGTTCCCGGCGAAGTATGCCAATACTGCGGTACCGTCTTTCAGAGTGACCTGACGGATCATTCGGGAAACTATCCCGAAGTGGTGTGCCGGTCCGCAAAGATCACATTTCATGAGATCAGATTCTATCTGAGCCTGATAGCTTTTTCGCTCATTGCAGTCATATGCATAATAACCCAGGCAGATTATATGGATGCAATGTTATTCGCACTCATATTCTCGTTGCCCGGGATAGTCATCGGCATCGTCCTGATAAAAAAGTTAATGACAGGTCTGCTGCTTACCATTAACGGGACTGACGGAAACGGTGAAGTATACGGATACAAGGATGACTCGGTCAGGTACGGAGATGAGTTCTGCCAGATCGCCAAGGTTCTTGTAAGCGGACCCGACGGCAGGAAGATCCTGCTGGTGCCTCTCAACAAAACATCACGTCCCTATCCGTTAAACAGCAGTGTGAAGATCAGAACATACAAAGACTTCGCCAAGATAACCAAGTTTACTCTCGTATGACATGTATATAAACAGAAAATAAATATGAACAAAAAGAGCGCTGCATCCGCAGCGCTCTTTCATTGAAGGGAGTTTTTCAGCCCTTTCCTTCCATGGTAAATACTGTACTTCCGTTATCAAAAAGGATCACGGGGACTCCGCTCTGGTCTCTGTCATAGGTGAAGAACGTACCGCTTATATCGTCTCCGTTCATCATATATGTGGCGTCATCGGAAAGTGAAGAGGTTATGTAGCCGGTATTGACTGCTTCACCATCGATATAATATGTAAATGAACCGTCCGCAGTAATATCGTAATATGCAGACCCGTCATCATATATCCATCTTCCCTCGAGCAGTCCCAAGAGCGCAGCTTCAAGAGATTCGGAATCATAACCTTCGACAGGTGCCTCATACGGGCAGCTTCCGCAATTATATTCCATGAAGTCGAATATGGCATGACCGTCTTCAATACTGAAGGGATATTCGTATGTGTCGATCTCTCCGCTTTCGTAAAAATCTCCGAGCAGATCAAAATAATCCTGACGGTGAATGGTAACGATCACCTTGCCTGATTTTCCGTCTGTTTCGGCAGCATATTCAACCCATCCGATAGAAAGATCATCGCCTCTTCCGGCGGGGCAGCTATAAAGGGCGCCGTCCGATTCCATGTACTGATCGTTATTATATACGGCATTCTCGACAAAATCCTTATCAACTCTTGCTGACAGGTACTCAGCAAGTTCATCAAGCGTTCCTATACCGGGTTCGGTCACGCGGAAATATTCCATATCATAACCGTTTACCTGTGCGTTCACAGAATCCGAGTAATCCGTTTCCAATCCGCCCTCAAACTTAAACCAGAGATTCTGTGCTTCCTTGAAATCAGCTATCAGAGATTCTTCCGAAGGGATATCGGTATCGGACTCATCTTCGGAAGGCACCTCAGGTTCTTCGGGTTCGGGCTCGTCTGCCGTGATCTCGGCGGGTTCGGGTTCCTGAGGCTGTTCGCTTACACCTCCGCAGGCCGCAAGAGCGATGGTCAGCCCCGTTATAAGCATCAATGTCATTTTTTTCATAATCAGAGATTCTCCTTTTATCCTCGTGATATTACTTAATGTCCTAATGGTAATAGAGATCCCCGCGTTATGATACATCCCAAAAGTATACTTATTCTCCGGGCATTTTTTGGAGATCACACCTCAACGGTAAACAACGCGTGGAAATAATTCTTTTTGGCCATCAGCTCGTCAAAGGTACCCTGCTCTTCGATCCTGCCGTTCTTCATTACGAGGATTCGGTCATATTTCTTCATGAGTTTTTCATCGAGTGAGTGTGTGACGACGATCCTCGTAAGTCCGGTAAGATCAAGGATATCGGAAGAGACCTTGTATGCAGTCTGTGAATCCAGTGCCGAGGTTATCTCGTCAGCCAAAAGGACGGATGAATCCTTAAGAAGACTCCTTGCAATGGAGATCCTTTGCTTCTCGCCTCCCGATAAACCGCTGCCGTTTTCTCCGCAGAGATAATCCTCACCACGCTCTTTCAAAAGTTCTCCGAGATTTGCACGCATCTCCGCCTGCTTCACTTTCTCTTCAGGGAAATCCCTGAACATCGTGATG
The DNA here is from genome assembly GCA_017964745.1 of Lachnospiraceae bacterium. Classification (GTDB taxonomy): domain Bacteria; phylum Bacillota; class Clostridia; order Lachnospirales; family Lachnospiraceae; genus AC2028. The sequence goes on along the minus strand of JAGCRJ010000070.1, from coordinate 3,674 downwards.
TTGTCTCTTATGGACGAATTGAACACGAACACGTTCTGCTGTATCGATGCCACCTGATCGAAAAGCGAATCCGACGATGAATCCTTAAGATCTGTATCGTCCCAGCTTATACTGCCGCTGTACTCAGCACCGCATGCGCCGGACAGGATGAGATTCATCAGGGTGGACTTGCCGCTTCCGGAAGATCCGACGATCGCATAGGATTTTCCGGCTTCAAAATCAACCGACACGTCATGCAGGATCTCCTTTCCTTCTTCGTAAGAGAAGGAGACGTTCTTAAGGGAGATGCTTTTCGAAAGTCCGGACAGCACTTTATCACCGCCTGTATATGAACTCTTTTCAAGTTCATCAGAGACCTTTCTGATCAGAGCATCCGAAGCTTTCCTGCCGGCAATAAGACCGGGAAGTTCAGCGACCGGAGCTACCACAAAGTTCATGAGGTTTACGAACATTATGACATTGCCGGCAGAAAGCCCTTTGCCGGAGAGCGCAAGATATGCGCCGACAAAGAAGACCGTGAGCTGTGCGGACATGCCTGACAGCTGGCTTAACATATCTATAAAGAGGCGTAGTCTCGTCCTGTTGAATTTGGATGTCTCGAGCTTTGCATTTTCCTTGGAGAACAGCCCTGATACGGCACCTTCGGCCCTGAAGCTCTTCACTACAGGGAAACCGTTAAGGCAGTCACTGTTGGTGGCTGTAAAGCTCTTGTTGCCTTCCGATACCGTCACTTCACGGTCAGCAAGTTTCCTGCCGGAGAGGAGCGATACGAGAAGCGGAACAAATGTCACGCCTATCGCGACAGCCGTAAGCAAAGGTGAATAGAAGATCATGAGTGCAAGTGCAAAGAAGAATGAAGACATCCTGTATACGAACCAGAACTCCTTGTCCAGATAATTGGTTTCTATCGAAGTGCAGTCATTCGTCAGTGCCGAGAGATAAGTTGACGTGTTCTCGCTTCTGAATGACGTGATGCTCTTCTCCGTAAGCTTGCGGAAAAGCAGATCCTTATAATTCTGCATTGCCTTCTTTATATATCCGGGCTTGGCATGATAGTTCAGGAAAGAAGCAAGCAGGAACAAAGCAGCGACTGCAAGGGTGATCCGCAGGAGCTCTGTTATGCTGTAGTTTCCTTTGCCTGCTGCCGTATCCAGAAGCTCACCCAGGATCCACGATATTCCCATGCACATCGTTCCGGAGAGAAGCGATCCTATGACCGAGAGGATATAATTGGCGTGATTGTCCCGGTGGAACTGAGATTTCAGTTCCACATATAAGTTTTTATTCTTCATATCTGATTCCTTTTTGTTGGGGTTTATTTATTTGCGAACGCAGTGAATTTCTTGTCGCCTATCATGCCCAGGACTGTCTGGATGGTTTCTTCACCGGTCCTTCCGAGCATCGTATATGTGCTTGTCTTGTAAGGAATATCAAACAGCTTAACGATATCCGCAATATCGTTTGGAGCTGAGTCAAAATACTCAGCTAACTTTTTGGCTTCATCAACGAGTTCTTTGGCATGAGCCTTGTCGCCGGTCATAAAGTACGCGTAACCTTCCGTGATCAGGAAGGCGGCGCCCGTCTTATCAAAGAAACACGGTTCGTCATTCTTCCTGAGACTTTTCAGATAATCTATGTTCCATCTGGCAACTGCTTTTGCGCGCTCCCATTCACGGCGGTTGCAGTAGTAATACAAAAGTCCCATTGAGGTGTTGTTGGTATCGGAGATGCTGTCCCAGAAAGCACTTGTCAGCTGGTTCAGGCACGCCGTGTCCGTCTCACCCTTAAGCGCCGTAAGCCATCCGATCGTCGCATTGAAGACTCCTGCCTCATTGTTCTTCTTCATCATGTCCAGAGCCTTATCCCTGTCATTGACAAGGAAATTCAGAAGAGCGATATCGCCTATTATCGCGAGCCTGCCGTATCTCGGATCGATATCGTGCGGAACCGTTTCCGACGCTTTCTCGAAAAGCTCGATCGCGCGCCTCATCCATCCGTTATTCCGTTCTTCCATACCGAAAGTCAGATACATCCTCGCCGAAGAAACGAGCACATTAAAGTCATTCGGATACTTGGTAAGGGCCTTTTCCGCATATTCCATCCCGGCTCTGTCCTTGGAGAGAATATACCCGTAGATCTGATCCGTTATGGAACGCTTGCGGTTCTCCGCCATCTCATAACCCAATAACGTATCCACGGAGGTGTCGAACAGATCCGCGATCCTGACCAGCATCTCCAGTTCCGGAGTCGAGAGTCCTGCCTCCCATTTATAGACCGCACCCGCCGTAACGCCTAAAGCCTCGGCCAGCGCTTCCTGTGTAAGCGAACGCTCCTTCCTCATTCTCTTCAAGTTCCCGGCAAGTTTAATATCCATGCTGATCCCTCCTGCTCGCTGTCTTTTGAACTCTGTCCCATGACTGTATGATAGCAGATGCCGGCTTCGATTTGAACTGATTACCAATACTAATCAGATTTTATTTTTTCTACCATCAGTATGAGTTTGCCGGATACACAAAAAAAAATAAACCGGCATTTCTGCCGGTTTATCATAAGTATATTTAATTCCTCAGATATCTGAAGCGCTGTGTACAAGCTTCGCATCAACGGAAGCTGCGCCCATCAGCGACGGAGACAGCTTCTCAGCCGTCTTTCCTATCCCGCTTCCTCCCGAAGTGGCAAATAAATGCACTGTCTTTCCGGTCCAGTCATATCCTTTTCCGAATGTATGTACCACTCTCGGAGCCTGGCCATACCAGATCGGAAATCCGATATATACCGTGTCATAGCTGTCAAAGTTTTCGATCTTTCCTGCAACAGGAACATCCTTACCGCCTATCTGCTCCCGGTTGCATCTCGAAACAGGATTCAGGTAGTTGATATCTGCTTTTGAGTAAGGCTCCTGCGGAACGATCTCAAAAATATCCGCTCCCGTCATTGACGCAAATTCTTTTGCAACCTTTGCTGTAGTACCTTCTGCGCTGAAATAAGTTACCAAAACCGACATTGTTTTCCTCCATTCTCCGCACGGATCTGTGCGGCATTGATCTTTCTTTTTCTTGAAATATTTATTCCGATACTTCGGCCAGGAGTTTTACCAGTTCCAGGTAAAACGACTTTACATCGTTCTTCACGGTAAGACCGCCCTGCAATGACATATGGTCCCCTCTGTACGTAGGCATCACATACCATTGTCCGGGGAACAGCTCAGCTCCGTCCGTATACTCGCTCTGAGGTGCTCCGAAAGGCGCCCTTGCCGAGATCTCATTTACCAGGCCGTCATTAGCCTGCCATGACTCATCGAGCACAAACCCGCCTTTTGTAGATCCCGTATACTCACTCATATAGATGGCACCTTTCATGAAGATGTTCTCCGTGATAGAGGGATCCGGAGAAACTCCTCCGTCGGGATCTTCTGTTGTTGATGCACACGGATATGAGAAATAATATACATCCTCAAATGTGCTGATCCGTTCATTCAATGCGAGCGCATTATCTATATGCATATCAAAGGACGCATAATCCCAGGATTCCCTGCCGTCAAGATCAGGTTTGGTCCCGTTCGACACAGCATCACTGTTTTTCTCATATTCTTCCGGTATATCGATCGCTGTCAGGTCAAAGCTCTCATCTTCGTACAGATCATAGGCCGTTGTTCCGTTTGTAGGAGCAGCAAG
>JAGCRJ010000069.1 GCA_017964745.1 Lachnospiraceae bacterium | reverse complement strand
TCCATATCGAGATAAGGAAGGCTCTTGTCTCCGCCTATGTCCAGCGTACGGATAACGACCTCACGGCCGTCCATCGCCTGTGCTATGCGTGAATACGCCCTGACCTGTTCCTCTTCGCCCGGTGCATGTCCCGCTTCGGCATAGAGATTCTCCGTTCTGTAAAGTCCTATTCCTTCGCCGCCGTTATCAAGCGAATGCATGACATCGACGATATCGTTAACATTGCAGAAGACCTCTGCGCTTTCGGAATCGGCCATCTTTGTCTTCATAGAGCAGAACTTTTCAAGTTCCTTTCTCGACTCGATATACTTTTCTTTTCTGCATGCAAATTCAAGCGCAAGTGCGGGATCGGGCCTTTCGTAAACATACCCGCTCAGGCCGTCTACGATCACCGTATCACCGTTTTCTATCGCCTTTGTGGCACCCGTCACGCCGTACACCGCGGGAAGTCCGATGCTGCGGGCAACAAGAGCGGAGTGTGAAGTCATTCCTCCGGTCTCGCACACAAACCCGGACACACCGCAGGCCTTAAGCTTTGCGACCATATACGGAGTCAGATGATTCGCGACAAGAACCGTGCCCGGTTTGAGCGCGGAAAAGAAAGCATCAACCGAACCCGCGGAAACCATCTCCGAGATCTCCGTCAGTCCGAGTACCCTGGCAACTCCAATTCCTATTCCCTTGGAAGTTTCCGAACCTACCAGCATAGTGTTTCGATTCCGCTCCCTATATCAGCTTAAAGTGTTTGAAAGCTTTATATATTCCGTCTTCGTATATGGAATCCGTGACATAATCGGAAGCCATCAAAAGCTCGGGATTTCCCTGTCCCATGGCAATTCCGTGGGCCGCGGCCCTGATCATCTCCATATCGTTCATACCGTCTCCCACAGCATAGATATTCTCCGCGGGAACTCCGTAATGCTTTCTGACGATCTCCATGCCCGTTGCCTTGGAATGACCCTTCGGTATAAATTCTACCACAATATTGCCGTGATCGATCATGTCAAGAAATCCGCCGAGGTCCCTGCACACCGCGTCATAGTCCGTTTCGGCCGTGATATCCGCACTGAACTTGTTGATCGGATCCGAATCCGTGAGCACATCCATATGCTTTGCCCTGTCTCCGAGCGATTCCCAGAGAGTTGCGGCAAACGGATCGTCGGGAAAATCCTCGGGATCGAAGAAGCAGTTTTCCCTTCCTTCGAGCACGACCGGCATATGCTGCTCTGCCAGAACCTTAAGTGAACCCTTTATCTGATCCGGAGTAAGAAGTCTCTCATACTCCACCCTGCCCTCTATCTCAACATGGCATCCGCAGGCAGCTACGACTCCGTCCATTCCGAGTTCTTCGAGCGCCTCGTATCTTGTGTTGGATCTCGAACGTCCCGTGTTGATGAACACCTTATTGCCCATGACCTTGGCAAGCTTTATCGCATCCTTGGTGCTCTCCGGGATGCGAAGTATCTCGTCCCAAATGGTCATGTCTATATCAAGAAATATCAGATTCATTCTTTTCTCCTGCGGTGAGCACTCCCTCATATCCCATAAGGAAAGGAACGGTGAACATTATGGGGAATGCGTATCTTGCATGCTTCATAAAGCATGGGCCGGCCATACATACAAGCAGCGTTATGAGCTGCATTGGATAAAGGTGAAGATTCTTCCTGCGCCTTCTGATGAGTATGAACATTATCCATGTCCACAGTCCGGGACTCTGAAGCGCACCGAAAAATGATAAGCGGTCTACATAGCGGTAAAAGTATATGAGCAGCTCATCCGCTCCTTCGAACAGACCCGTCCTGGAAAAATAATCACTGTCGAGTTCGTACCTGACAGATGTGTCGGTTTCCGGATCAAACCAGCCGTATGTACTCATAAAGAAGGATTCGAAATATGTTCCCGGATGCTTAAAGAACATCTTAAACCAGGTTTTAAGATATCCCGCGACAACCTCGTTCGAAGCATCCGTATCGTAGAACTGCTTTACGGGATCCGATATGAACGGATCGTAATGCTCGATCATATCCTTATGATCTCCGAACAGTGCGTCGATCGATGCGATCTCTTCGTCCGTCAGCTCGCTCTCATATCTTATCATGGTGAGAGTCGTCTGCTGCATCGGTATCGAGAGCATCTCCTTAAGTCCGTCGCTCTCCGCATTTACATACGCCTTTATCCCTGAGGAAAGAGCCGTACAGAAGCAGAGAGGAATGACAAGGAAGAAGGCGGCCTTTCTGGAAAGCTTTTTTATATCCGTCTTTTCACCGGATGATTTTCCGAGTCCGTACACGCTCATCACAAGTCCGTTCACAAACACTATTATCGAACCGTTGTTTCTGCAGATGCATACAAGAGCGGCGGAGATAAACAGCTTTACAAGGAATGACCTGTTTTTCAAAAATCCGTCGGGGTCTTCATAAAACTGTACAGTGAGTACGCAGTACCATATGCAGGCTGCGGCAAACGGCACATCCTTTATCGCCGTGGTTGCGATGTTTGAATAGATCGGCGAAAGTACATATATCGCAAGCACCGTGACAAGGACCGGAATGCCTGCTCCTTTTTTCTTAAGATATGTGATCGTGAGTGAAAGAGCAGCGGCAAATCCGAGTGCCTGAAGAACGATCCACACGAAAAGTGCCGGGTCGTAGCTTCCGAAGACTGCCTTGAAAGCACCGAAGAACAGACCGATGAAAGCAGTGAGAACTATGGGATGATGTCCCGACCAGGGCATCTCTCCCGTGGTCTGCATGAGCTGTCCGATAAAGTCCGCGTTATGGTTTCCGGGTGCGTTAAGGATCATGACGGGAAGCCAGAGCAGCATGAGAAGTATGATCACATTTCTGAAGCAGTGACCCCCGAAGAGCTTATCGAATGCCTTCCGGCTGAGGTTCATGACAGAGACGCGCTCAAGTCCCGCTTCGAAAAGTGCGAATAAATATCTGAAGATGATGCCGAAGCCGAGCGATGCAAGAACCGATCTGATGATAAAAGGAACCGTTCCGTAGATTCCGGAAAGATCACCGAGATCGCGTACGGATCTTCCGAGGATCACTACGAAACCGAGGATCATCGGAAGGAAATATCCCCTGACGGATCCGGGGAACTTTTCATCAATATACTTTATGGCGATTCCGGAAAGAAGGGCAGCGACGACCATATCAAACTGAAAATCGCCGAGGACCGAATAGATCCTCGCGATGATAAAGTCGAGCGATACCCTGCCGTATGCCCAGAAAGGAATAGCCTCGGTGGTTTTATACGTTATCGCAAATCCGCACAGAAGGGCCGAAAGAATAAAACGCACCGTACCGTATTTCTTTTTTGTCATGGGAGAATTATCCATTATCCGTTATCCCCACATCATATATGAGACACCGCGCACGATCCTTTCGAAGAAAAGAACTCCGCAGTAGGTATGATACAAAAGCACGATACCGCAAAGGGAAAGGTATACCTTGGAAACAATATGCGCTTCCTTAAACTTTCTCATGTCATCGATCCACATGATCAGTGAGATTCCGAAGATCAGTATTATCGTAAATGCATAACCCCAGCTGAAGTTTGCATCCATGTCCCTTGCACCGAACTCACTGAAAAGGAAATACTGAAGGAAGCCCACACCCGCACTCATCCATGCAAAAAGAAGGACCCTGTTCTTAAACAGATCTTTTCCGTGCCGTAAAAGCATCATGAGCGGAAACAGTATCGAAAGCACACTTACCAAAGCGATGTTGGATGCATGAACTCCCATTGCCCTTCCGGGTGCGATCACGATATGGTTGCTTCCCTGATTAACATCATACAGTGCCTTGTTCTGAAGGAGCATGATGAGAAACGACGGGATCACCGATGTTGCAAAGAGCATAAGCTTTCCGGCAGGTGCTTTCTTTAAGACAAGATCCATGATCAGGAACACAAGCATCACCGGTGCAACCGCAAGAATAAAGTTCGGTTTGGCCGCGGTCGTGAGAGTCAGGGCTGCAGTGAAAAGAACAAATGACTTTGCCGTCAGTTTTTTGGAAATGTCTTTTTCGATATTAAAATATATCAGCAGCGTCCAGAGTCCCATCCACTTCATCATAAGATAGGTGGAATTGTGCCAGATGGATGCCGTATGCATTCCCATATAGCGTCCGCTCGAAAGTCCCCTGATATAGCACGGCATGAAAATGTTCAGGAAAAGGGCCATGATCTCCGCGGTATAGATATCGAAGCGGTGATCGGTAACCGCGACAATGAGCTTCGAGGTAAAATACACCGACAGATATGCAAACGCACCGAGGATCAGAGGAAGCAGAATCATCAGATGAATACGGTCAAGTGCGATCAGGACCAGCGAAATGAGCGAATATATAAGTCCGTCATCGACCGCGAGGCTGATATGTGCGGGAAGATCCGATTCGTATACCGCGCCTTCCGTCCATCCCATGAACATGAAGTACATATAGATGCATGCACCCACATAGACCGGGATCAGTACCGTCGCTATAATATGTGCGGCCGAAGGATGCTTTGCCTTATCAGACATAGAAATATCCTCCCATATAGAGCATTGCGAAGAATGCTATACCGCAGCCGAGATGCCATACATAAACCGCCCATTCGAATGCGAGCATCCATACGGGCTGTTTTTTCTTTACCGTATTTTCGATGAGAATCATCAGACCTGCTACGAAAACGAAGAATATTCCGTAGATATAACCCCATGCGAAATTGCAGTGGATCAATCTTTCTCCCTTTTCATAAAGACACAAAAACTCAAGAAATCCCGCCATCATCACTTCCCATGCAAGGAGGAATATCTTGTTATCCTTGAACCGCTTCAGGTTAAGGAGCATCACTACACCGGGAAAGGCATTTGCGAGCATGACGGCAAGTACTATATTTCCCGTATATACACTCCACGCTTTTCCTATTCCGAATCCGATGCCTCCGCCTTCTCCGGCATGCGAAGAAGAACCGAAAACCCCTCCGAACTGGATAAGGAGCGTTATGAATGTGGGAACCGCCGTCGCAAGAAGACAGAGGAATTCCCTGAGCTTCTTTCCCTTGGACATTATCAGTTTCACGATCATATGCACCGCGGCGGCCGAAACAAGGACCAGGGTAAAGCTCGGTTTTGTGAGTGTAGCAAGAAGAAGGAATACCGAAAAGGCAATGTACTCCTTTTTATCGACATGGTCTTCGTAATATGTCAGTATGTGCGCAAAAAGGAAGAATGCCACTATGGCAAAGCCTCTCGCGGCAAGATAGGTCTGGTTATAGTAGGGATTTGCACTGAACACGCCGAGATTTCTCAGCGTCATTCCGGGCAGATAGATATTCTTCGGAGGATAGAGCATAGAAACAAAGAATATCGAATAAGTCACCAGCAGGATAAAGCCCTCATAGGCCGTCCTGTTCTTGTCCTTTTCGGGAACGAGCGGAGCAAGCTCCCTGAGCATGAAATACGAAAGCACCGCGGGAGATACCGAATTGAGTATGGTTGCGGAAAGAGCCGCACCCATGTGTACATTCGAAAACAGTGCAAGGAATTTACCCAGCATGAAATAAACCGGGTATGGGAAATCAAATCCGCTGTCTATTCCCAGCATCTCGAGTATATAAGCATCGACATCCGACCCGTAGTACTCGTATTCGAGATGAAAAGCCTGATTCCTGAACAGCACGAAAAGAAGTACCGTATATGCGGCAAGAAGCAGGAAATATGCTGCCTTTGTTATCTTTGAGATCCTGAGTGTCTTCATTCGATTCCGGTCACTTTGTAATCTTTGTCTTCAACGGCCTTTTTAAGAACGTCATCGGAAACCTCCGATGAAAGGCTTACGACGGCAGTTCCTTTTTCATGGGATACTTCGGCTGATGTAACTCCTTCGAGCGCCTCCAGTGCTTTCTTAACGGAAGCTTCGCAGTGCGTGCACATCATTCCTTCAATGTTCATTGTTCTGGTCATATCGGTCTCCTTTATGGAAGAAAAAACTGATTTTTCCTCATTATCCAACAGTTTGCGTTCTCTGTCAAAATCACGCGGCGCCCTGTCTTTCGCAGACTCATGAGGTCTGAACAGATTCAGGCGGAGTGCGTTCATACATACGGTAAAACTCGAAAGACTCATCGCTGCGGCACCGAACATGGGACTCATCTGCAATCCGATCCCGGCAAATGCACCGGCCGCAATGGGTATGAGCAGCAGATTGTAAATGAAAGCCCAGAAAAGATTCTCGTGTATCACGGTAAGTGTTTTTCTGGAAAGCCTGAGAGCGGCGCAGACATCAGAAAGCGAAGACTTCATCAGAACGACGTCGCCTGCGTCTATGGCAACATCCGTTCCGGCTCCTATCGCCATCCCCGTATCTGCCGAAGTTAGGGCGGGCGCATCATTTATTCCGTCTCCGACCATAAGTACTTTTCCGTGCTCACGAAGCTTATTTATCACGGCTTCCTTTCCGCTCGGAAGAACGCCCGAAACGATCTCATCCACGCCGGACTGTTTTCCGATCTGAGCGGCGGTAAGCTCGTTATCGCCCGTAAGCATGACAACCCTGAGCCCGAGCTTTTTGAGTTCGGATATTGCTTTTACCGAATCCTCCTTAAGTACATCGCTGACCGCGATGATCCCGAGAAGCTTATCGTTCTCAGCAAAGAACATGGGCGTCTTTCCTTCGGAAGCAAGCTTTGACGCGATGTTTTTTATTTCATCGGAAAGGTCACATGTTTCGGAAATGAATCTTTCGTTTCCGCCCCTTATCTCACCGTCTTCGGTTTTTCCGACTAGTCCGTTTCCGGGAAAGACCTTGAGCTCTTTTATTTCCGTCCGGGTTATGTTTCTTTCTCCGGCATATGAGACCACGGCCTTTGCAAGCGGATGCTCGCTTCCGGACTCGAGTGAAAATGCATTCTTTAACAGCCTGTCTTCGCTGACGCCGCCTGCCGGATGCACATCGGTAACAACGGGATCTCCCTTGGTAAGGGTGCCGGTCTTATCAAGCACCGCTATCCTGCTCCTGCCCGCTTCCTCGAGTGAAGCGGATGTTTTGAAAAGAATTCCGTTCTTTGCTCCGACTCCGTTTCCGACCATTATCGCTACGGGAGTCGCAAGTCCGAGTGCACAGGGACAGCTGACCACAATCACGGTTATCGCCCTTGTCAGCGCATAGGGAAATTCTCCTCCTATGATCATCCAGATGACAAAAACGACGAGTGCGACAGCCATTACCGACGGAACAAATATTCCGGAAACCTTATCAGCGATCCTCGCGATCGGAGCCTTGGTGGAAGAAGCATCCCTCACCATGCGTATGATCTCGGAAAGGGTTGTATCCTCACCGACCCTTTCAGCCCTGCATGTAAGCAGTCCCGAAAGATTGGTACACGCTGCGGAGATCTTATCGCCGGGCTCTTTATCGACCGGTATCGATTCTCCGGTAAGAGCGGATTCATTGACCGCACTGCTTCCGCTCACAACGGTTCCGTCAACGGGAATCTTTTCTCCCGGTCTTACAACAAATAAATCCCCAACCTTAACCTCTTCGATCGGGACCTCTGTTTCTTTTCCGTCGCGTAAGACGACCGCGGATGCGGGGGCCAGCTTCATCAGGCTCCTGAGCGCATCGGTGGTACGGCCCTTGCTGTAGCTTTCCAGGGTTTTTCCCACGGTGATGAGAGTGACTATCATCGCAGCCGATTCGAAGTACAGCTCGTTCATCATAAGGTCCATCGCATCTTCCATGCATACATTGAATATCCTTATGAGGGTTACAGAGCTGTATATGTATGAAACACCCGCACCCATCGCAACGAGCGTATCCATGTTCGGAGCCTTGTGAATGACCGCTTTGAAACCGCTTATGAAAAACTTCCTGTTTATGATAAGGATGATCCCGGAAAGAACCGCTTCGAGCACCACAATGCCGGTATGGACGAGCCCCACCGGAGCGGGCCATCCGAACATCATCACACCCATGCTGAAATACATGAGAATGAGAAGAAGGATCACGGAAAGGATAAGTCTGCGGATAAGCTTCGGAGTTTCGGTATCATTAAGTTCATCATCCGTTACTGCGCCCGCACTGCCGCCTTCTGATACGCTCGCTCCGTAGCCGGCATTTTCAACGGCCTTTATGATATCCTCGGGCGATGCGCTTCCTTCGACGTTCATGGAATTTGTAAGAAGCGACACTTCGCATTTCGTGACACCGCTTACTCCGGACACCGCCTTTTCCACATGCGCCTGGCATGCCGCGCAGCTCATACCTGTTATCTTGTATCTTGAAGTATCAGACATCTGCGTTGTTCTCCATGCCTTTTACATACCCGGCATATTTTTCGTCCTGTATCGTACTTATATCCTCAGACGGAATGCTCTTCAAAAACTTTATTACAAAAGGAACTGAGATGACCGCCGACAAAATATCTGCGACCATCTGCGAACACTGTATTCCAAGAAATCCCATAAAAGGAGGGAGCAGAATAAGCAGAGGTATGTAGCAAAGCCCCGACCTTAACATGGACAGAAAAGAAGCCTTCTTTGCATCCCCTATACTCTGGAAGAGCATATTTCCGATAACAGATGCCGGCTGAACCACAACGGCTATGCACATAAATCTGAGTGCGGGAACTCCGTAGTGCACAACAAGTTCTATCTCTTCGTCCTTCACAAACAGTCTTATGACATCTGCGGCAAAGATGAATCCGAGCGTCGCAAAAACGGTCATGATAATCGTTCCTGCTCTCCAGGTAACAAAGCATGCGCGCTTAAGTCTTTTGAATTTCTCCGATCCGTAATTGAAAGCCGATACGGGCTGAAAGCCCTGCCCTATTCCGATCATGGTGCTTCCTATGAACATCAGAAGCCTTCCGTCAATAGTCATGGCCGCCATTGCGGCATCACCGAAGGGCTTTGATACTATGTTCAGTATCGAGGTTGAAAGCGTCGCACAGAGCTGTCTGAGCAGGGAAGGAAATCCGGTCTTTATGATATCGAATACGCTTGCGGCGATCTCTCCCGCAGGAAGCTTAAGGTATTTTAAATTTATCGAGCTGATCGCCCTGTGTGAAAGGAACATATATAGCAGTATGCCGAGGCTCAGAAATTGTGAGACCATGGTCGCTATAGCCGCACCCCGTATCTCCATTCCGAATCCGAACATGAGGATGGGATCGAGTATCATGTTGAGGACTCCGCCCGATACAAGACCGAACATTGCAAAGAACGCCCTGCCCTCATACCTCATTACATTGTTGAGAACACAGCTCACCGAAAGGACGGGGCCGGATATGATGATGTAGAGAGCATAGATCTTGGCATAGGGGAAGATCGTATCAGTACTCATGAGATGAATGAGCGGATCGATGAAGACCAGTCCGAGCAGCATAAGAATAAGACCCGACATAAAAGAAGCCGCTATACCGAGGGTCAGTACGCGGTCGGCTTCTTCTTTTTTTCCCACGGCCAAAAGGCGTGCGATCTTGGATCCCGATCCCTGGCCGTACATAAATCCAAAGGCCTGGAATACGGTCTGGAAGGTCATTACTATTCCTATCGCGGCACTTGCGCTTTTTCCGAGCTTTCCGACAAAGTACGCATCGACAAGGTTGTAGATCATCGTGATCAGCATGCTTACCACGGTCGGGACCGCCAGGGTGAAGATAAGCCTGCCCGGCGGAGTAAGTATCATTTTTTTGTATTGTCTGGCTTCTTCCTGGTTCAAAAGGGTCACCTGATCAGCTTTTCTATTTCATTCTTGGTCCCGGCTCTGAGGATCATGCCGGCCAGTTCCCTGCAGCTCCATACATTCAGCTTGCGGATCTGATGCTTCATTTCGGAAACTCTGCCCGGATCGACGCTGAATGATTTTACTCCCATTCCTATGAACACGGGAAGCATATCGGGATACGAAGCTGCCTCTCCGCATATCGTAACGGGAATTCCGGCAGCCGATGCACACTCGCACACTCTGTTTACCGCACGAAGAACAGCGGGCTGGTAAATGCTGCAGAGCTCAGACATAAGAGGATTGGTCCTGTCGGCACACATGATGTACTGTGCAAGGTCATTGGTGCCTATCGAGAAAAAGTCAACATCTCCCGCCAGAGCGTCCGCGCACAGAACAGCCGCAGGCGTTTCTATCATGCATCCGAGCTTGATGTCCGCTCTGTAAGCTTTTCCTTCCGCACCCAGTTCCGATCTGCATTCTTCCATGATGTTCCTGACATTGAGTATCTCTCCCACCGAAGTGACCATGGGAACGAGGATGCTCACATCACGTCCGTCTGATGCACGGAGTATCGCGCGTATCTGTCTCTTAAAGTGTTCCCTGTCGGAAAGGCTTGCACGAAGCCCCCTTAATCCGAGAGCGGGATTTTCTTCACGCACGGATGAGACTGATGAGACGGGATCTTTATCTCCTCCCGCATCAAGTGTCCTTATAACAACCGGCTTTCCCCGGAAGGAATCCGCTATGCGGGAATAAACATCCGCCTGTTCATCCTCTGTCGGGACTTTGCTTTCGCTCATGAAAAGGAATTCGGTACGGACAAGTCCCGCTCCGTCGGATGCTGAGCTGACCCCCGGTACCTTTTCAAATCCTATATTGCACATCACATCTATGGTGATGCCGTCCATCGTAACGCTCGGCGCATAGGGTTCCTTCACTGCTTTACCGCCGTCACCGGACTGTTCGATGAGCTTTTTGTATGCATTCTTCTCATCCTCCGAAGGAGATACAATGACCGTCCCGCGGTTTCCGTCAACTATGCATTCCGTTCCCGATGCCGCTTCGTCGCTGTCATATGCCACGCCAAAGACCGCGGTTATTCCCATTGAGCGGAGTATTACCGCAACATGCGATGTGGCTGTTCCTGTTTTCATGACTACGGCTTTGATACCGTCATCAAGAAGGCTTATCACTTCGGCCACGCTCAGTCTTTCGGCAAATATGACATCTCCGTCGTTTTCCTGCTCATCTTCCGGAGTATCCGAAGTCTCGCCCATACGTGAAAGGATACCGCTTTTTACCTCAAACAGATCCTCACTTCTTTCCATGAACAGCTCATCGCCGGAAGTCCTGAGAAGATCCTCATATTTCCTGCATGCCTGTTCGAGAGCTTCGCCCGCTCTCTTTCCGGAATCGATCAGTCCCGTGACTTCGTCTGACAGCACCGGATCCCTTGCGATCATGATCTGTCCCGAGATGATATCCTTTCCTTCCTTGCTCGGAGCGGATGCCGCAAGCTTCTTCATATCACCTTCGAATTCCAGAAGCGCATCAAAAAAACGCATCCTCTCAAGATCCGCGTCGAAGGCTTCCGTTTCCGCGGAAGCCGACGATGCTGCAGATCTCGACCTGATGCGTCCCATCACTATTCCTTTACCAACAGGAAGGCCTTTATACTTCATCGAATACCTTCATTATCTCCTTGTAGTCGGGAAGCTTTCCTTCGAACACTGCGGCGCTTCCGGCAGCTATCCCGAGTTTGAGTGCGTATCCGTAATCGTGCTCATCCAGGAATCCCTTTATAAATCCGGCAGTCATGGAATCGCCCGCACCGAACGCACCGAGTGCCTTTCCTTCGGGTGCCTTGCATTTGTGGATCTCTCCGGTCTTATCAAGAAGGATCGCACCGTCCGCACCCATCGATACTATTACATTCTCCGCTCCGGACTTCTGAAGCTTTTCCGCTTCGGAGATGATATCCTTTTCATCCTTAAGCTCGCGTCCCGCAGCCTGGCAGAGTTCCTCGAGATTGGGCTTTATCAGGAAGGGCTTAAACGGAAGCGCTCTCTTAAGCCTGTCTCCGGTCATATCGACTATGGTCTTTACATATTCCGGAACCGCCGAAAGGATCCTCTCGAGCATATCCTCCGGGGCCTGTGTGGGCATGCTTCCCGCAAGAACAAGTACATCTCCCTCGGAAAGTCTTTCAAGCTGGTCACAGAGCTCGTCGACCGATCCGCTCTCGACAACCGGGCCTGCCGCATTGAGCTCGGTCTCTTCGAATCCGCGCTCACTCGCATCCTCGTAGGGAACCCTTATCTTGACATTGATCCTGCTCATTCCGTTTTTGAAGGGGAGCATTATGAATCCGGTACGGATACCTATGGAACGCACGGTTCCTTCTATCTCATCTCCGGTTGTGCCTGCGATGAATCCGAGAGCCTTGGTGGGCACATCGAGATTCTTGAGCACGACGGATACATTGATACCCTTTCCGCCTGCGCGGAGCTCCTCTCTTTCCGACCTGTTCGTTCCGCCCTTTTTAAGGTAAGTTGCCGGATACATTACATAGTCGAGCGAAGGGTTAAGTGTTAAAGTGTAGACCATTTTATCTCCTTTTGGTATGCAACATGCTGAAAAGAAGCAGTACCGGGAACAGTTCGAGTCTTCCGGTGAGCATGTCGAATATCAGTATTAATTTCGAAAAGACGGAAAAGAATCCGTAATTGCACGTCGGACCTACAAGCGAAAGTCCGGGACCGATATTATTTATCGTCGCAGCAACTGCGGTAAAGCCCGTTGTAAAGTCATAGTTTTCAATGCTGAGGAACAGAAGCGATATGAAAAAGATGACGAAATAGATCGATATGAAAACGTTGGTGGATCTGATGACCGATTCCTTGACGGTATTTCCGTCCATTCTCAGCATCTTTACTTCCCTGGGATGGCGGAGCACCGACAGTTCCTTCTTGAACTGCTTCATAAGAAGGACAATCCTGTAAACCTTGACGCCGCCCGCGGTCGATCCGGAACATCCGCCGATGAACATCAGGAGCAGAAGTATGGTCCTGGAAAGCTCCGGCCATGCATCAAAGTCTGCGGTCGAATATCCGGTCGTTGTCATTATCGAAGCAACCTGGAAGAAAGAGTGATGGAATGCATCTCCGAGACTTCCGTAAATCCTGCTTATGTTGAATGCTATCAGGATCGTTGCCGCAATGATGATACCGATGTAATACTTAACTTCCTCTATATGGAATGCTTCCTTTATCTTGCCCGATATAAGGAAGAAATAGAAGGTGTAGTTGATTCCGCTTGCCGCCATGAAGAATGCGATAACATTCTGCTGGGCTGTCGTATAGGTTCCGCACGATTCATTGACCATGCCGAAGCCTCCGGTGCCGACGCTTCCGAAGGTGAGCAGTGCGGAGGAATAAAGATCCATTCCGGTGATGAGCAGAGACAGTATCTCGGCGATGGTTATTCCGAAATACATTCCGTACATGAGTCTCGCGGTGTCACGGACATGGGGCACGATCCTTTCGACGGAAGGTCCGGTGGACTCCGCCTTCATCAGGTTCATGTCCGAGGTTCCGAGCATGGGAAGGATCGCCATCATGAACATGAAGACTCCCATACCGCCTATCCAGTGCATGAAGCTTCTCCAGAACATTCCCGATCTGCTCAGAAGCGTAACGTCGGAAAGAATGCTCGCTCCCGTGGTCGTAAAGCCGGATACCGTCTCGAAGAGAGCATCGATATAGTTCGGTATGTCACCGCTGAGCATAAGCGGAAGTGCACCTATCAGCGAAAGAACGATCCAGCAGAGTGCAACTATGATATATCCTTCCTGAAGGGAAAGATGCTTTCCGCGCTTTATCCTTGTGAGGGGATAACCGAGAATGATACAGATGAATATGGTAAGCAGATACCACATCCAGTTACCGTCGGAATAGATCAGGGATACGATCAGGGGAAGTATCAGGAACGCACTTTCAAAGATCAGAAGTATCCCCACTATATAAAGTATTATCGAATTCTTTTTCATTGCTATTCGAGGATCTCCCTGATATTGGCTATGTGGGCTCCGCCGATGACGACTATAACTGAATCACCGACCATGAGTTCATCCTGTCCGGTGGGGATTATGTTCTTGCCGTTTCTGAAGATGCTGCAGACAAGGGCATTCTTTTTAAGCTTCAGGTCCCTCAGCTTGACTCCGGTAACGGGCGACTCAACCTTGATCTTGAACTCAAGTGCCTCGGCCTTTCCGTTCTCAAGCTTGTAGAGTGATTCAACATCATCGGATGCGTCCGCACTCATCGAACGTGCGAACTTGACTATATAATCCGCCGTTATCTTCTGCGGATTGATTATGGTATCGAGGTTGAGTGCATCGATGACGGATCCGAAATTGAGTCGTCCTATCTTGGTAACGACCTTGGCTGATGAGTGCTTGCGCGCATACAGCGAAAGAAGGATGTTCTCCTCGTCGAGACCGGTAAGAGCCGCAAAACCCTGGAATGTGGAGATATCCTCCTGATCGAGAAGATCCCTGTTGGTTCCGTCTCCGTGAAGTATCCTTGCTGCGGTAAGCTTGCTCGAAAGCTCTTCGCATCTCTTGTAATCCATCTCGACGATCGTCGTATCTATTC
>JAGCRJ010000068.1 GCA_017964745.1 Lachnospiraceae bacterium | reverse complement strand
GTATATGCCCTGGAAACGGTGTCGTACATTATATTGAGAGATGCGTTGCCGCAGACGATAACGTTCTCAGGCCTGGTCTCCATGATATCAGCCATGAGCTTCTTAGCCTCGGGAATACCGTCGAGCTCTCCGTAGTTTCTTGTATCTATCTTTCCGTCTGAAAGCATATCGCTCTGTGAATTAACGGCATTGAGAAATTCCATTCCCAGATCGAGCTGTGCGGGTGAGGGCTTTCCTCTTGCCATGTTAAGAGCAAGTCCCTTGGACTTAGCTTCACTGTATTCTTTGTTAAGCTCTTCCTTTAATGTAAGAAGCTCTTCCTTCGACATTTCAGCAAATGCTTTAGACATGATTTCCTCCAAAACAAAGTCAAAATTGAATTATTGCATAATCGTATACAATCCACACTCGCCCTATTCTACCGAATTAAAATCTTTTTGTAAAGGTTAAAAAGATGAAACAGCAGAACTGTCCCCCTGTTTCAAAAACGGCGGAAAAAAAGACAGCTGCGCTTGGCAACTGTCTTTCTCTTAGTTCAATTGTAATCTTCAGAACCGGAGAGGGATCTACTTTGCGTAATCGACTACCCTCTTCTCGCGAATGATATTGACCTTGATCTGGCCGGGATATTTCATCTCGTCTTCGATCTGCTTGGAAATATCTCTTGCGAGGATCACCATGTCCGCATCCGTAATCTGATCGGGTACGACCATGACTCTGACTTCCCTACCTGCCTGAATAGCAAAAGATTTTTCAACACCCTTGTAACTGTTGGAGATTTCTTCAAGCTGCTTTAAGCGGTTCGTGTAGATATCGAGTGTCTCTCTTCTCGCACCGGGACGGGCTGCGGAGATTGCATCCGCTGCCTGTACGACACATGCGATAAGTGTCTGAGGCTCTACATCGCCGTGATGGGCTTCCACTGCATTGATGACAGTGGGGTTCTCCTTGTACTTGCGGCACAGATCCGTACCGAGCTGTACGTGGGAACCTTCCATCTCATGGTCGATGGCTTTTCCGATATCATGCAAAAGACCTGCACGCTTGGCTGTCTTGACATCGAGTCCGAGTTCTGCGGCCATAAGACCGGAGAGCTGTGCTACCTCGATGGAATGCTTAAGGACGTTCTGACCGTAGCTGGTACGATATCTCATACGTCCTAAGAGCTTGACGAGTTCGGGATGGATGCCGTGTACACCGACTTCGAGCACTGCGGCTTCTCCCTCTTCCTTGATCGTCTGATCCACTTCCTTACGGGCCTTCTGTATCATCTCCTCGATCTTGGCGGGATGGATACGTCCGTCCACAATGAGCTTCTCAAGGGCGATCCTTGCAACCTCACGTCTTACCGGATCAAATGCGGAAAGAACAACTGCATCGGGGGTGTCGTCTACGATAAGCTCAACACCGGTCATAGTTTCGAGGGTTCTGATGTTTCTTCCCTCACGTCCTATGATCCTTCCCTTCATGTCCTCACTGGGAAGCTGTACCACGGAAATGGTACTTTCAGCGACGTGGTCCGCTGCACATCTCTGAATGGCTGTGACGACGATCTCCCTCGCCTTCTTGTCAGCCTCTTCCTTCGCCCTGTTCTCAGATTCCTTGATCATCAGGGCTTCTTCGTGTTTCAGATCTTCTTCAACAATACTTAATAAGTGTTCTTTTGCCTGTTCAGAGGTTAATCCGGAAATCCTTTCCAGTTCCTGCAATCTCTCTTCATTGAGTTTGGAAATCTGGGCTTCTTTAGCCTTGAGATTATCCTCTCTCGCCGAAAGTGACGTCTCGCGTCTCTCGATATTCTCGAGCTTTTTATCGACTGACTCTTCCTTCTGCTGAATTCTGCGTTCCGATTTACTTACCTCGGCTCTGCGTTCCTTGACCTCACGGTCAACATCATTCTTAACTCTTAATGCGTCTTCCTGAGCTTTAATGGATGCTTCACGCTTCTCTGATTCAGCCTTTTTCAGAGCTTCGTCGATGATCTCGCGGGCTCTCTTTTCCGCATTACCCATAACACCGTCTGCCCTATTCTTCATCCTTCCGGATGTGATGGCCGCAGTGATGAGAGCGGTTATTATAACAGCTGCCGCGATGATCCCGATCCATACACCTGTAGGCATAATGCAGGAGCACCTCCTTATGAAATTTTCATAGTACAACAGATTCAGTTTAGATATTTCTGACAATAATGTCAAGGTAAATATTAAGAAAATCTTAAGCCTTTTTAAGCTTTCTTAAGGTCTCTGTACATCCAGAGCAGGCTGTACCTGAGATAGAAGGATAAAGAATTCGCCATAAGGATATCGACGTACTTTTTCTGTTCGTCGTCCATAAAGCGTCCGTAGAATTTATTGTTCCTGAAATCCGGGAACTCCTCAAGCATACGCTTTTTAAGCGTGCGTACCACGCCAAGCTTTCTGCCGTGCGGCATTCTCATATATGAAAAGAGGGTGTTCACGAAATAGACCGTCGTGAAGATATTCTCTATCTCCTCGCGGTACTTATCAAGAAAGCCTCTCTTCTTCATCTCGGAGAGCATGAACTCCGCAGCTTCCATCCTGTCGAAGCATCTTCTCTCCGTGATGGTGTGGACGGTCGATGTGTCATGCTGGTAATAGTAATACAGGGGCTCGTCCACATACTCGAACCTCTGATAGTACATTGCCCATATCGGACCTGCGGCATTATCCTCGTAGAATATCCCTTCGGGAAAAGAAAGACCGTTGTCCCTTATAAGCGAAGCCTTATATATCTTCGTGACCATGCTGGACATGTTGTTGAGAAAGTCGCGGCGTCTTTCATCGGTAAATTCACCGGTTCCTTTATCAAACTCATTCCTTACGATCTCACCGACCTCAAAGGTATGATCGGAGACTATCGAATAACAGCAGCCGACCACATCGGCACCCGTTTCCTGAGCACGGTTAAAAAGCTTCTCATAATAATCGGGTGAAACCCAGTCGTCCGAATCGATAAAGCTGATCCACTCGCCCGCAGCTTCCCTGATCCCCTTGTTTCTCGCACCGCCCTGATGGCGGTTTACCTCGGAAGCTATGGCCCTGACCTTGCCGGGATACTTGCTTTCATACTCACGCAGGACCGCAAGCGAATCATCCGTCGATGCGTCATCGACGGCTATGATCTCGTACTCTCCCTTAAAGGTCTGGTTCAAAAGAGAATCGATGCAATAATTTAGTTTTCCGTCAGATGCCATATTATATACAGGCACTATGATCGAAAGGTCCATTAGATGCTCCGGTCAGTTTTTAAACGCTTCCTTTATTGCTTCTGCTTTCCTGTGTACGGACGGATCCTCGTACTTATCCATGAAATCATTTCCGAGAGTTATCTTCTCATCGGCAAACTTCATAAGATCTAAGGGTGTATAGACGCTGACAACTTTCTTGAAGTGTATATCATCAAACATCTCGAGCACTTCCATCGGGATAGTCTTATCGAATATCCAGTACTCACTGAAAAGCCGGTTGTAATCAAGCAGATCCCTTGGATGGGGCTTGATGAAAATTGTTCCTTCCTTGCCGTAAGTATCCGTAAGGTCGCGGAAGATCTTCTCCCTGACATCCAGCTCGCATAAAGGCTCGGTAAGGATCAAAATTCCATTTTTGTCATTTTTTGAAATAAAGGATTCAAGTGATGAGAAATCCTCAACGAATACGGAGATTATAGTCTTTCTCGCATCCGCATCCAAGGATTCCATCAGTTCCTTTCTCGGCACCTCGACATACTTGTAAAAATCATCGTCAATGCAGGATATGTCATTGACCTCCATATCCATACAGTACTTGCTGTATCCGTCGCTCATAAATATGAGATTAAGATTCATCGAAAAGAATTTCTTTATACCGAAATGACCGCGGTTTGTATATTTGGCAAGAACATATTTCTTGAGATAATTGAGTCCGTCCTCGACCGCATGATATTTTATGCAGTTCTGATTGAGGTAAAGACCTATCGGATCAGCATCACAGAAAACATAGATGTCGTCGTATTGTCTGAAATCGACGGGAACAAAGGGAGCCTCAAGCTTGGCGAATTTCTTCGTGAAGATCACCCTGTTTAACATGTTGACGGCAATATTCCCCTTATCGGTACGGTATTTGGCAAGTTCGGGAAAATCAGTATCGCGTTTTTCATCAAATTCAACGACGCTTTCAAAAAGACCGCACTTTTCAATCCTCTCCTTCAGAGTGCCGAAATCATTGGACATCTTACTGAGGACAAGAGTCGCATTACCATATTCTTCCTTCGGAAGATTCAGTTCCTTTAAACAGGTTATGAAAACATGATAAAAGGTATGACACACATATATTCTTTTATTGTGTTTGATTTCAGCCATGTTACCGTATTTCTGTCGCCGTGATCATTTATAAAACTCTGAAAATTATAGCATAAAAATATGCCACAGCCAAAAGACCGTGGCACATTAAAACTCATATCACATTATCTTCCTGATAGGATCTCATACATTTGAATATATCCTCGGATGAGAAGCCCCTTCTCAGGATAAAAGCAGCGATCTTATCCTTGTCGCTTCTGTCCATATCGGGAGAAAAATGCTTCTTCTCAAGAAGCCTTGCTATCTGGGCACCGGTGTCAGCGATAAGACCGACTTCCTCCATTTCGCCCCAGGCCTTATCAAAGGATTCATCCGATATGCCCTTGGCGCGAAGTTCCATTCTGATCCTGTTTTTACCGCGTCCCTGCGAGGAATGATATCTGATATAGTCTGCTGCATATCTGACATCGTCGATATATCCGAATGACCTGACATATTCGACTGCCTTTTCGACGGTGTCCTCAGGATATCCGCCGTCCGTAAGCTTGGTCCTCAGTTCGCCCTCCGCATAGGATTTCTTCTGCAGAAGGTTCATCGCTCTTTTTATACATCTGGAGGGCAGGATCCGGGTCATAATCTCATCTAATGCCCCATCGGAGAGATCACTCCCCTCCTTAGTATCGAATTTATTCATCTCCGCCTGATAAAGCGGAAACGAGATCCCGTTATCGAGCTTTATGAGGTATCTTGCTTTACCGAGTTTGGTGACCTTGGTAACGATCATCGGCGAAGTTCCTCTTTATGCCTTGGCAGCTTTGGCGGACTTTGCGGAAGCTTCGTCATCAGCTTTAGCGGGAGCCTTCTCTCCTGCTGCGTCGAGAGCATAATGCTCCCTTACAGCCTTATCGATCTCCGCAAGTACGGCCGGGTTATCCTCGAGATACTGCTTCGCATTCTCTCTTCCCTGTCCGATCTTCTCGCCCTTGTATGCGAACCACGCACCGGATTTAACGATGATGTCGGCGTTGGTAGCAACATCGAGGATATCTCCGATCATCGAGATTCCCTTGCCGAACATGATATCGAACTCTGCCTCTTTGAAAGGAGGAGCAACCTTGTTCTTGACTACCTTGACCCTTGTCCTGTTACCGATGACCTCTCCGCCCTGCTTGATGGATTCTATACGGCGTACATCGAGTCTTACGGATGAATAGAACTTAAGAGCGCGTCCGCCGGTCGTGGTCTCGGGATTTCCGAACATTACGCCGAGCTTTTCACGGAGCTGGTTGATGAAGATGACTACACAGTTGGACTTGCTGATGACTGCGGTGAGCTTACGGAGTGCCTGGCTCATAAGTCTTGCCTGAAGTCCCATGTGGGCATCGCCCATATCGCCTTCGATCTCAGCCTTGGGAACAAGTGCGGCAACCGAGTCTACAACCACTATATCGATGGCGCCGGAGCGTACCATGGTCTCTGCGATCTCGAGAGCCTGTTCGCCGCTGTCGGGCTGTGAGATGTAAAGGTTATCTATATCAACACCGATGTTCTTCGCATAAACGGGATCGAGTGCGTGCTCCGCATCGATGAAGCCTGCGATACCGCCGCGCTTCTGGACCTCTGCGATCATATGCAGGGTAACGGTTGTCTTACCGCTGGATTCGGGTCCGTATATCTCAACGATCCTGCCCTTGGGGATTCCGCCCTGTCCGAGTGCAAGGTCAAGGCTGATGGAACCGGTGGGGATGGTCTCAACCTTCATCTGTGCGCCGGGATCTCCCAGTCTCATGACGGCTCCCTTTCCGTACTGCTTTTCGATCTGTCCGAGAGCCGCTTCAAGGGCCTTTTTCTTTTCAGTGTTTACATTATTGTTTTCCATGAAATTCCTTTCCACGTTAAAAAACGTACTGGAACAAATGTTCGTATAAATAATAGAACATCCGTTCTGCCTTGTCAACCAAAAAAATAATAACATGATATGTGTCCAAAAAAACGGACACCCGTGAATGCGGCGGAGACCCTGGTTTTGCGGCAGGTCAGCCAAAAACCGCGATGAGAAAAGAACTTCCCGTTTTGAAAATTGCCGCAGGCGGCATTAAGAAAATCTATCTTAAGACCGGACTTATCCGATCTCTTTTATATATTCGAGAATGCACTCTCTTGCAAGGATGAGCGCATTTGTGGCGGAAAGATTGCGGATCTTGTTACGGTTTCCGGAGAAACGGAATTCCTTTACCGTCACCTTTCCCTTAACACAGCATCCGATGTAAACGAGTCCCACGGGCTTTTCCTTCGTTCCGCCGTCAGGGCCTGCGATACCGGTAACCGAAATGCAGACATCGCTGCCCGATGCTTTCGCTCCGCCCTTTGCCATCTCGGAAGCAGTCTGCTCCGAGACCGCACCGTATTTATCGAGCGTGCTCTTTTTAACTCCGACGAGCTTACTCTTGGACTCGTTGGAATATGTGACAAAACCGCATTTAAGGATCTCGGAAGCTCCGCTTTCGCTTACAATGCGTGAGCTAATAAGGCCGCCCGTGCAGCTTTCTACAGTGGACAGAGTCATTGAACCGGAAATGAGAAGATCCATCACCGCTCTTTCGAGAGTGACCTTTTCATCGGTCGTATAGATACTGCTTCCGAAGCGTTTCTTTAATTCCTTTTCAACGGGCTTTACGAGCTTTGCAGCCTCCTTTTTGTCGGAAGCGTAGGAAGTGACCCTTATGTGGACCTCGCCCGTTTTCGCATAGGTTGCGATGGTGGGATTGGTCTGCGCATCGATCATGTCCATGATCATGGTCTCGGCTCTGCTCTCTCCGACACCTACGATCTTGACGGTCTTCGAATACAGAACACCGCTCTGAAGCGATGCAAGATATGGCATGATCTGCTTTTCGAACATCGGCTCGAGCTCGAAGGGAGGTCCGGGGAGCAGTATGTAGGTGCAGTTTTTCGTCTCCAGAATTATTCCGGGAGCTGTGCCGTTCGCATTGGGAACAGCCTTTGCGCCTTTGGGTAAAAGAGCCTGCTTCCAGTTATT
>JAGCRJ010000067.1 GCA_017964745.1 Lachnospiraceae bacterium | reverse complement strand
TCCGACTCCCGAGCTTGCTTTTATGATAAGGCATCTCGGCTGCGTATCAGGCAGCAATATCACCGCATCACACAATCCCAGGGAATATAACGGATTCAAGGCATACTGGGAGGACGGCTGTCAGGTCAGTTCCTCTGTTGCCGACGGAATGACTGAGTGCATCGAGGCCGTCGATTACTTTTCCGGAATAAAAGGAATGAGGATGCTCGACGCGTCCCTTGATGATGCTTACGAAAAGGCCGTATCCGAAGATCTGATAATCGTCCTTTCCGGGGAATATGACCGTAAATACCTCGACAGGATCGAAAGTCTTGCAATACATAAGGGAAAGGAACTGGATCTTTCCATTCCCATTGTCTATACACCCCTTAACGGTGCGGGAAGCATTCCTTTTATGACAGTAATGAAGGACAGGGGATTTACGAATGTTTCGATAGTGGAAGAGCAGCGCGATCCCGACCCGGATTTTACGACCGTAGGGTATCCCAATCCCGAGGATCCCAAGGCATTCAGAATGTCCGAGGAGCTCGGAAAGAAGAAAGGTGCGGAGCTTTTGATGGCGACCGATCCCGATGCGGACAGATTTGCGATCGAGCTTCTGATGGATAACGGAGAGTACCTGCCCCTTAACGGAAACCAGACGGGCTACATCCTCGTCGGTTACATTCTCGACGGAATGAAGGATGCCGGAACCCTTCCCGAAAACGGAGCCATGGTCAAGTCGATAGTCACCTCTACGATGTCCTCCGTCATGGCGGAAAGCTACGGCGTGAAGATGTACGAGTCCCTCACGGGCTTTAAGAATATCTGCGGTCTCATTCCTTTCCTTGAGAAGAACTACGAAAGATATCTCTTCGGATATGAGGAGTCTGTAGGATATGCCGCCTGTGCGGATATCCGTGACAAGGACGGCATAAGTGCGGGAATGCTTGTTGCCGAAGCTGCCGCATACTACAGGAAAAAAGAGGGCAAGACCCTCTATCAGGTTCTTATGGGGCTTTACGAAAAGTACGGATTCTATGCCGAGGATGAACCGAATCTGGTCCTTGAAGGTATAGAAGGATCAAAGCGCATCGGAAGGATGATGGAGCATGTAAGAAGCTGCCCGCCTTCGGAGATCGCGGGCAGAAAGGTCGTAAAGCTCATAGATTATAAGGACGGCGGAGAAGATATCAGACATCCGGAGAATAAGATCCCCGGAACAAATGCGTTTCGATTCTTCCTGGAAGGTCCCGATACCTGGTTTGCGATAAGACCCTCCGGAACGGAGCCCAAGATAAAATTCTATTTCTACACCAGGCAGTCTTCAAGGGAAGAAGCACTCAAAGCAAACGCGGAGATAAAGGCCGCGGTACTTGCAATGATCGAGGCGGTGAAGTAAGTTGCGTCTTTAGTGACGGCGTCTGTCGATGCCGTGCTCTTTGTAATATTTTTCTTTCTCAGCGTACATGTCCGCGTCAGCGGCATGCTCCAGTTCATCAACGGAGGCACCGGGATTCTTTTTGGCGGTGGCATATCCGATGGACATTGTGATCTCGTCCGAGTGCATTCCGTGCCATCCCGCAGCTTTATCCTTGATGGTCTCGCGCAGAGCCTCGGGATCGTCCGTATGGATTATCGCCATGAATTCGTCGCCGCCGGTCCTGTATGCTTTACCCTTGTTAGCGACGGAAAGAGCGATACAGTCCGCCGCTCCCTTGATGAGCTCATCACCCGCGGCATGTCCCTTCGTATCGTTCACCTTCTTGAGTCCGTTGACATCAATGGAAAAGAGAACGAAATTCTCCGCAAGATCTCCTTTTCTGAATTCCTTCAGATCCTCGTCATAGCATCTTCTGTTAAACAGTCTCGTCATCTCATCGGTCATTGATATCCTGATGAGATGCTCCTCCCTCTTTTTCTCCTCATCGACATTTCGTGCGGTGAAGATAACAACGTTCGGAATTCCGTCCAGCGTCTGGTCGACGGTAATGTACTGTGCTCTGAACCAGCCGGTGACAACATCGATGAAGTCCGCACTGATGAGCTTTTTCTGTGAAAGTCTCGATCTTACGGTCTTGATATTCGTAAAGTCTGTGAAGGCCTCCGTCTGATCGGGCATGACCTGGTTCTTGATCGTCTGGTACATGAGGGTGTGGGTCTGTGCACTCAGATCGATGCCGTGCTTTTTCTGCTCCGGATCTCTGAGGGAGGTCTCGGTATTGTTGACGAAATCGATAAGGTTCACATGGTCGTAGATCTCCGCCATAGAATCGAGTATCTCCATCTTTTCCTGCATGGACTTTTCCTGTTCGAGGATCTTCCTGTGCTGATCGAACATACTCTTAAAGTAGCTCAGGGTCAGCTTTCCGATGATGTAGCCGGAAGAGAACATGATGATTGATTCGATGGTAAAGCCGCTTATCGTATCCGCAAAATATGCTATGGGACTATCATACTCGGGTCTGAGCGCCGCTTCATAGGGAGCCCTGGCCCAGTTTGCCGCGCACATCAGGATGAAGTTGAGTGCGAATGCGTAATAGTACAGATATTTATCACAGAAAAGAAGACTCAGAAGAGGAACAAGAAACCAGGTGAGGTATATGCTCACATGGGAATATGTCATATAGGCAAGGAGCAGGGCAAGGGATGTGAGCGCAAATACGCAGGTGAATGTCCTGCTGGGGAATTTCTTGTAGAGTACCAGATGAATCAGAGACATAAGAATCATCACCACGGAGATGCATATGCAGGTGGTGTATGTGATGTCGAGGAATATTCCGCCGTAGACCCCGAGTGCGATCGCCGGTCCGGTCAGTGCGAAGAACCACAGTACCTTATTAAGATAACCGTTAACTTTAACACGGTTCTCCTGTAAGAAAGAACTGTATTCGGTCATGTTGATGTCCATTTTTCTTTCCCCCTCAAAATGAAACCTTCAACCCTATCCTATCACAAATTTCCGAAAACGGGTTATATCGTAAGCGACGCCCCGATTCTTCCGTACTCATCACAGATTTCCCATAAGGAAATCCTTGAGTATTCCGATGCTCTCACGGAGCATGTTGTTGGGAAGGTAGAGCCTGACCGAACTTGCGGGTATGCCGTATGTATCGGTGTAGCCGCATTTTTTCGCAATTGCAAGTGCCCTGAATATATGGAACTCGCTCGATACTATTCCGACCGATGAATCCTGAAGACCGTCTACAAGTGCCATGCTGAACTGCAGGTTCTCCGAGGTGTTGGTTGA
>JAGCRJ010000066.1 GCA_017964745.1 Lachnospiraceae bacterium | reverse complement strand
ATAAGTTCCTCGGTGAGCCTAACTCCCACAAGTCACACGAACTCCTTCACACCACATATGCCGGAAGAGAGCGTTTCCCCGTAAAGTAAAACAGGGTAGAGGCTAAAACGGCAGGACGGTTCCGCTGTTTCGAAAGATGAAAAATATCCCCGGATACTGTGAGGTATCCGGGGATTTTACTGATCGGATCATCTACTGCGTATTAAAGCGGCAGGAACAATAGCCGATATCAGGAAAAATGCGGGAATGCAGGCAAGTATTGGCCAGATAACGAACTTGTAGCTGAACATCATCATTCCTCCGGCAAGTGCATTTACTATCAGGTAGTTAAGGAAGAGTCCGAAAGTAAGTACGAAAACGAATGTCAGAATGATATGGATAATGCCTTCTCCGATGATCATTTGTTTTTGCTGCTTTCTTGTCATTCCGATTGCCCTGAGTACCTCGAGTTCTTTCTTGCGTTCATGGATTGAGGTATAAGTCAGATTCACAAAATTAAGAATACCGATAAGCGCGAGGATCAAACTCAGCGCACCGCCTACGATCAGGAACATGCTGATCATTTCCTCGAATGACTCGAGATATGTAGCTCTTGATTCATACGCGAGCATGGGATTCGTGTCGGAACAATACTCACTGACTTTATTCTCCGCATTCTGATAAGCTTCTTCATCAACATTGAAGAACAGTTTTAATGCTCCGTCCGAGGGGGCGTGACTTAAGTATTCGTCCTTCGGAAGAGTAAAATATACATCCATCAAGTGACTGTGCATGGGGCCCATGGAATATGCAATGTCACCAATAGCCATTACCTCATATTCCTCACAGGTTCCGTCCTCAAAGTATACATCAACTTTCTCTCCGGGCATGTAGATGGCATACTGTGTATCGTCATGACTTGTTTCGATCAAAGATGATACGATCACATATTTTCCCGTAGAGAATTTCTCCCAGTCGATTTCTCCCGATTCGATATTCATGTTGTCAAAGACCAGTTTATCAGCTCCGTAAACATGCGAAGCGATGACTTTTCTTTCATATACCCATTCATCATCGGTCTCCCTGTGATTTAAGTCATATACAAACCAATCGGTGTGCTCTTCATACAATTGCTTCATTCTTTCATATGGTGTTCCTTCAACATGCTGAAGTGATTCACTCATATATGTGGCTCCGATTTCCGTGATGCCCGGTATGGCTGACAGATTTTCGATATCGGTCTGTGAAACGCCGTCAAATATATCACTGTATGCATTTCTGTTCAAAAGAGAACCGTCTGTAACGGTAAAATCCGCACCCGCAAAGTTTTGTATGTATTTATTTCTGTCAAAGCTTTTCGTGATTGATACGGTAACGTTTATCATCAGCACGCTGAGTGCGAGAGACAGTACAACTACGAATGATTTTTTCCGGTTTCTCTTCAGATTTTGTCCGGCCATGAAAAAAGGCGTGACTTTACCTGTCTTCTTTTTTGCTGACAGATTTGATCCCGTGTATTCACTGTATCTTACCGCCTCAACGGGAGAAATCTTTTTCACGACCTTACAGGGCTTGATACAGCTGATCCTTATGGTGATCCATGAGAAAAGTGCACTCAGTGCGAATATCATAAAACCGGGATGGA
The DNA here is from genome assembly GCA_017964745.1 of Lachnospiraceae bacterium. Lineage (GTDB taxonomy): Bacteria > Bacillota > Clostridia > Lachnospirales > Lachnospiraceae > AC2028. Next base: position 1,847 of record JAGCRJ010000066.1, on the reverse strand, counting down.
TATCGCAGGCAATGTCCAGCATGCTCCGGGTGATGAGAGGAAGTATGACGACCGACACGAGATATCCCGCGATCATTCCTGCCGGTATTCCGATCACCGCAAGAATGACAGCCTGCCTGACGATAAGTCTTTTCAACTGTTTGTCAGTGGTTCCGACAGTCTTTAGCAGTCCGTAATATCTGATATCCGATGACACGGCAATGTAGAAAATGTTATAGATTATCAGATATCCGGAACCCATTATGAGGACAAGGATGAATGATACCAGGATCATCGAAGTCGGATCTGCTTTTGCATAAGCGTATGCCCAGTTGATTCCGCCATTAACTTCGGGTCCGAAGCCGAGTCTTTCCTCCAGTTTTTCCATTTGTCCTTCAAGATCTAAGGATACGGGGAAATTGAAATCGGGATTTATGGCTCCCGCAAAGCTTCCCTGATTCAGATGTGCCTCTTTATCGGCATCGTCTTTCCATGCCGGAGCATATGTTTCCTGGAATTGCTTCGAAACATAGATCTGGTTTGCCAGAGTTGCAGAAGGTTTTTCCCAGTATCCGCACAGGACAAGATCATATTCCGACACCGTTTCTCCGTCGGCTATGATAAGGTGCAGGGTTTCACCGAGCTCGTGGGGTAATCCAAAATCGTCAAGTACAGTGGTGCAGGTGGCAACCTCGTTGATCGATTCGGGCAGTCTTCCCGTGCTCGGAAGGCTGAATGATGTTCTTGCGCTGTCATCCGTTGTATACCTTATTTCGGTATAGTCTTCATACAACTCATCGTTTACGGGAATACCGATAAGAATATTATATGAAAGGTCTTTGATCACTTTATCTGATTTGAGCAGCTCATATTCTTCTTCGGTCATGAATTTGAATCCTGCATGAGAGCTTGTTCCGACCTGGAGCAGGGTGCTCTGTTCAATGGACTTTATGATGCTTCCCGAGACTGTAAAGAGAGTGGTCAGCATCATTGTGGAGAGAACGATCGCTATTACGAGGATCACGTTTCTCCTTACGTTTGCGAACATGCTCTTTTTACAGAGATTATCTATACACTTTTTATTCTTAACATTACGCATTTGCCGCACCGTCCTTTGTGATCACATGTCCGTCTTCGATACGGATTATCCTGTCCGCCATCTGGGCGATCTCTTCATTATGAGTGATCATGATCATTGTCTGCCGGAACTTTGCACTTGTAGTCTTGAGGAGCCCGAGAACATCCTGGCTTGTCTTGGAATCAAGATTTCCGGTGGGTTCGTCAGCGAGGATAAAGGAAGGCTTTGTTGCGAGTGCCCTTGCAATCGCTACTCTCTGCTGCTGTCCTCCCGAGAGCTGGTTGGGCATGCTGTTTACCTTCTCGGAAAGGCCGATGATATTTATGATCTCTTTGACGAATTCCTCATCAACATCATTTCCGTCGAGCTGGATAGGAAGAACGATGTTCTCATATACATTGAGGACCGGTACCAGATTGAATGCCTGGAATACGAAACCGATCTTTCTTCTTCTGAAAATTGTGAGTTCCTCATCCTTAAGTGAGAAGATGTCCTTGCCGTCTACGAATACCTTTCCCTCGGTGGGACGGTCAAGTCCGCCGAGCATGTTGAGAAGTGTGGATTTTCCGCTTCCGCTCGTTCCGACTATCGCAACGAACTCGCCCTGCTCAATGCTTATGTTTACACCGTCTATGGCTTTAACGGGTGCAGTGCCCTGTTCGTAGTATTTTTTCAGATTTTCTGTTCTTAAGATTTCCATGTATGACCTCCATAAAAAATATGCTAAGCACTTTGATGTACTTAGCATATCAATACAATCTAACGAGGGCCTTTCCGAAATATTACAGTT
>JAGCRJ010000065.1 GCA_017964745.1 Lachnospiraceae bacterium | reverse complement strand
AGGAAGAAGTTCATGACCACATTCACAAGAAGTGCCGCGGTCGATATAACGGTTGAAAAGACTACTCTTTCACAGCTCTTGAGTATGGAATTATAGGGCTGGAATATTCCGAGGAAAATATAGGAAGGTGCCACGTATCTCAGATACACGGCGCCCGCCTCTATAAGCGCGGGGTCGTCGGTCCATATCCACATCACTTTCTTCGGAACGAAAAATGCCAGTACAGAAAAGGTTATCGTGACTGCCATTCCTATGATCAGACCGACACCGAGGATCTTGGAGATGACCTTCACATCCTTTTTGCCCCAGTACTGGGAAGCAAGGATCGTGATCGCGGAATTGAGTCCGAAGAACATTACATTTATAAGGAACATCAACTGGCCCGCAAGTCCCGACGCAGACAGCGAGGTCTGGTCGACATTTCCGAGCATAAGGGTATCCGCAACGGTTACCGAGGACGATATGAGATTTTGCACTACTATGGGGATGACCAGAACAAAGAGCTCTCTGTAAAATCCTTTTCGTGCGGATAAAAACTTTTTCATTAAGGCCTGTCAGTCAGTATTTTTTTATCTCCGGAAATTCTTTCCGTAATTATTCCAGAAGAATCCGTATTCTTCATTCCTTGCAAATACGAATGCGTAATGTGCATTTCTTTTTTCTTTTCTCAGTGAAGCCAGATATCCGGGCTGGTAAGGCGCGGTAAATCTTCCTTCATCATAGATGACGATCAGCGGAACCTCAAAACCGTCCGCTTCATCCGGCTTTTCGTCATCCGTATCGATCAGTCTGAGCGGGATGCGGACAAGCTCGGATATGAAGAAGTCCTCAGCATCCGGCATCGTTTCTTCGAGAGTTTCAAGGAAAGTCCTTACCCATTCTTCGCCCATACCTGCGGACGCATATTGCTCCGCGGAAACGACGGAAGGAGAAAACATCGGAAGTTCAACCTTTTTTCCATATACCAGCTTTTTAACGGTCTCCGGTGAAAGGAAGAATTCTTCCGCGATCTCCATTACCGATCTTCCCGCAGAGTATCTGCTGCAGATAAGTGCATTGCGCTTTTTGAGTTTATCCCTGTATCCGGAGGCTTCTCCCCAGCCCTTGGATTCCTTAGACCTGGGGATGTATATTACCTTGCCCTCCGCATACTTTTGTACTTCCTCTAAAAGCTTTGCAGGAAGAATGTCTTTTGCATTTTCATATTTCATAACAGTCTCCTGCTCTTAACTCTTAAAGCTTCGACATGCGCTCTTCGAGTGCATTGATGGATCTTACGATAGACTCACAGGATTCAAGATCATCGATGGATGCATGCCATCTGAGTGTGGCGATTCCCTTGAAGTACGCCATGCACAGGAAGCGCTCTTTGAAGTTCTCGATCTCGATGTTCTTCTTTTTGGCATACTCATAAAGCTTCTCGGGAACCAGGAGATAGGGCTTGTTCAGGTCGAGGATCGCAAAATCCATCATAAAATCCATGATGCCTGCTCTTCCCCAGTCCGCGCAGTATGTCTTTCCGTCATCTCCGACGATCATATTGCAGAAGAAGGTGTTGTTGTTGGCCAGATACCTTCTGCCCTCGCAGTAAGGAGCATACTTAAGAGCCTTCTCAGCGATCTCAAAATAGTAATCCTTCTCGAGGAAGGTTGTTCCGAACATCTGAGTCCAGTTCTTCCAGTAACCTTCCGTCTTCTCATTGATGATCTCATCGCGGATGAAATCCTCGAGGGTTTCGTAAGGAGCACGGTTGTTCTCATCGAACTCACCGTATCCGGTAAGGGATGAGATATCGGTAGCTGCGATCTCGAAGATCATATCGAAGAAGTTCTCATAGCAGCTTTCGAATTCTTCCGGAGTAAGCTCATTGGAATTTCTTCCCTTGGGGCTCATCTCTATTTTTTCTTTTGTAAGATTTCTGATAAAAATATCTCTGTTCATATTTATTTCCTTTCCAAACCGATAGCAGTTAATGTTTCGTGTAAAGCGCTTTTACATTTTCAATACTATCAGCCCGAAAAGACTATTTATATAGACAGAACCGTTATAACGAAACTATACCTATTTGTATATGACCTGACAAACGGACCGGGTGTCTGCTCCCCGGATGCCCTTTTACTTCACAAGTACTCCGTAGAAAAACTGTTCCTGGAATGCGATCTTTGCATAGATCTCATCATCGGCAGGGATCGTGACATCACTTCGTATGTTGCCGCTTTCATCGCACGGAATGACGATCCATTTTGTTTCTTTGTCATCGTAGCGGTGATAAACTGCGATGACCTTTCCGGTATATTCGGATACGGGAGAGTTCTCACCGAGAAGATAAATATCCTGCTCCGCTCCGTCTCCGCCTATGACGCCGGATACATATCCGTAGTTTACGGGATAAAGCAGATTCTTTTTGCGCGGGTGTCTGCTTCCGAGAGGACGGTCTATCACACCCTTCACGACCTGACCGATGATATCATGGTATCTGCCTTCCGGCACGGGGTTTAACTCAAACCCGTATATGTCTCCCATGTTAAGGCAGCACTCGCCGCGCTCATACATGGCCCTTATCTCCGGAAAGGAAAGCCACTTAGTCTGAGCAACTTCCCTGGTTGTTGCTTTACTCAGATCGGGTTCTTCGGTTGTTTCGAAATAAAATGAATCGCGTATATAGTTGTAGCGGCGTCCGTCATATGCGGTAGCTATCTTTGTTACCAAAAGCTTTGCGTCCTCAGGAGCAAAGCGTATCCCGACCTCTTCGTATGCTTCTCTCACCGCAGCTTCGACCGAGGTTTCTCCCGATACGGAGTGTCCGGCAACGGTTTCCCATTTAAGAGGATCGACCTCCTTATCCGCAACTCTCTGTGAGACAAGATACTTTCCCGTTACGGGATTTTTGATCCATACCATGACCCACAGATGAAACTCATCATCGGAAAGATTTCCCTGCTCTCCGCGAAGGCATGTCTTTCCGGTCAGCTTCCTGTCGATCGTATATACATCCCATTTTTCTGCCATTTAGGATTTCCTCTTTATTCTCCGATCATCTGCGTTTCTCTTTACAAAGTAGCATCTTTCTTCCGGTAAGCATCCCGACCATTTTCCATCCCGCTTTTGTTTTCGATAAACTTTCCGCTTCGGGACGAAATCCAAGGTCGAAATATATTTTACATGCAAGCCATGTGTTGGTCTGTGTGTGGATCTTAACGCTTGTATATCCAAGCTCCTTCATCACTCCGAGGACATAGGTGATAAGCGGCTTTGAAAGCCCCTTGCCCTGCGCTTCGTTTTTTATCGCAACCCAGTGGAGCTGACCTTCACCCGGTTTGCCTTTTCCGTGAATATCATAGAAAGCCGTTGCGGTTGCGATCTTATTTCCCGTTTCATCTTCTATGAAAAACATTCTCT
>JAGCRJ010000064.1 GCA_017964745.1 Lachnospiraceae bacterium | reverse complement strand
TAATTTCTGTACCTATTGCATTGTTCCCCATGTCCGCGGAAGGGAAAGATCGAGAGAAAGCAATGATATTCTCGAAGAGATCAAAACGCTTGCGGGAAACGGCGTGAAGGAAGTCATGCTTCTCGGTCAGAACGTCAATTCGTACGGAAACGGCATCGAAGGCGAGATCTCTTTTCCCGAGCTTCTTAAACGTGTCTGTGATATAGATGGCATCGAGAGAGTAAGATTCATGACTTCACATCCCAAGGATCTTTCCGAGGATCTCATCCGTACCATCAAAGAAAACGATAATATCTGCAGACATCTTCATCTTCCTCTGCAGTCAGGTTCTACCAAGGTTCTCAGGGAGATGAACAGAAGATATACCAAGGAGCAGTATCTTGATCTTGCGCTTCATATAAAGGATGAGATACCTGACATTTCGCTTACCACCGATATCATGGTCGGTTTCCCCGGTGAGACCGCTGCGGATGTTGATGATACCGTTGATGTGATAAAGAAGGTTGAGTACGACAATGCCTTCACCTTTATATATTCCAAGAGAATGGGTACTCCCGCCGCATCGAGAGAGGATCAGGTTCCGGAGGCTCTCGTAAAGGAATCCTTTGACAGGGTTTTGAAGTGCGTTCAGGAATCTGCGAAAAAGCAGAGCCTTCGCTGGCAGGGACAGGTTCTTCCCGCGCTGGTCGAGGAAACCAACTCATCACTCGAAGGCTATGTCACCGGACGCCTTTCCAATAACATGATCGTACATTTCCCCGGCACCTCAGATCTTATCGGAACCATCGTCCCTGTCAAACTCGATGAATGCCGCGGATTCTACTACATGGGATCAAGAGTTTAATTATTCTCGTGATGAGTGGTATATAGCGATCTTTTCGATTTGCCGACGCACTTAGCGAGCGGAGTTATGCAAGATTGCTTCGAGGACTGTTTGAGCGAAGCGAGTTCCGCAGAAGCAATCTGTTCTGCATGACGAACGCGAGGTTAGTGCAGATCGGCGCAATGAGAAAAGATGCTATATACACTCAGCACGTATAAAGGATTTTAATATGCCTGATATAAACGATGTTTCACCTATGATGCAAAATTACCTTGAGACCAAGAAGCAGTATTCCGACTGCCTTCTTTTCTACCGCATCGGAGATTTCTACGAGATGTTCTTTGATGATGCGGTACTGGTTTCCAGGGAACTTGAACTTACTCTTACGGGTAAAGCCTGCGGTATGGATGAAAGAGCACCCATGTGCGGTGTTCCTTTTCATGCTGCGGATTCATATATTTCAAGACTTGTATCAAAGGGCTATAAAGTAGCAATTTGCGAACAGGTCGAAGATCCCAAGCTTGCTAAGGGGCTTGTAAAGCGTGAAGTCATCAAGGTTGTAACTCCCGGAACCAATATGAACATGCTCGCCCTGGATTCCGGAAGAAACAATTACCTGATGTGCATCTGCTATCAGGACAACGGAACCGGTGTCAGTATTGTTGATATTTCAACAGGTGAATTTCTCGTTTCGGAGCTTTCTTCCCCGAATGAGATAAATGACTTCATGAGCAGGTTTGCTCCGTCGGAGCTTATCTGTAACAATGCATTTTCCGTTCAGAGCGATCTTCTCAATCTGATAAAGGAAAGATATCAGATACCGGTTACCGTACTCGACAATGCGCTATTTGACGAAAAGACCGCAACGGGTGAGGTTCTTCTTCAGTTCAAGGTAAAGAGCCTTATCGGACTGGGACTTGATTCTATGATCCCCGGAGTTCTTGCTGCGGGTGCGACGCTTTTGTATCTGCACGATACGCAGAAGACAAGCCTCGGAAATATAACTCAGATCCATCCCTATATTGCAAAGAAATTCATGATGCTAGATTCTTCTTCGAGAAGAAATCTTGAGCTTACAGAAACCATAAGGGATAAGCAGAAAAAAGGATCGCTCCTCGGAGTGCTCGACCGCACCAAGACGGCAATGGGCGGAAGACTTCTCAGAACCTTCCTTGAAGAGCCTCTGATCGATGACGAAGAGATCATCAAGAGACAGGATGCCATCGAGGCGTTTTATAAGAATGCCGTCTGCAGGGATGAACTCAGGGAATACCTGAATCCCGTATATGATCTCGAAAGACTTCTTGCAAGGGTAAGCTTCGGAACGGCCAATCCGAGGGATCTTATAAGCCTCGCATCGTCTCTTCGCATGCTTCCCCATATGATCACCGCCGTTTCGGATCTTCACTCGGCAATGATAGATGAGATCAGAAATGATTTCGATCCCCTTGCGGATATCGAAGCTCTTATTACCGCATCCATCAAGGACGAGCCACCCCTTACCATCAGGGACGGAGATATCATCAAAGACGGTTTCGATGAGGAGATCGATAAGCTCAGGGTAGCCAAGACCGAAGGCAAGAAATGGCTTGCACAGCTTGAAGAAACCGAAAAAGAAAGAACGGGCATCAAAACCCTCAAGATAAAATACCATAAAGCCTTCGGTTTTTATTTTGAGATCACCAATTCATTCCTTGATAAGATCCCGGATGATTACATCAGAAGGCAGACTCTTACCAACTGCGAGAGATTTACTTCCGCTGCTCTTAAAGAGCTTGAGGATACGGTTCTCAACGCCGAAGAAAAGATCCGCAATCTGGAATATGATGTTTTCGTAAATATCAGAAATGCCATATCCGCTGAAAGCGAAAGGATTCTTAAGACCGCAAGAAGCGTTGCGTATCTGGATGTTCTTTCTGACCTTGCATATGTATCCGAGGTCAACAGATATGTCAGACCGCATATCAATTCAAAGGGGATCATAAATATAAAAGAAGGACGTCACCCCGTAGTCGAAAAGATGCTCGGCGGTGAGCTCTTTGTTTCGAATGATACCTACCTGGATAACCAGAGCAATCTTGTCAGCATAATCACCGGTCCCAATATGGCCGGTAAATCGACATATATGAGACAGACCGCATTGATCGTGCTCATGGCACAGATAGGGTGCTTTGTTCCCGCAACAAGTGCCGATATCTGTGTTGTCGACAGGATCTTTACAAGAGTCGGTGCATCCGATGATCTTGCGAGCGGACAGTCCACATTCATGATCGAGATGAATGAGGTTTCCAATATTCTGAGGAATGCAACATCAAAGAGCCTTCTTATTCTTGATGAGATAGGAAGAGGTACCTCGACCTTTGACGGACGTGCGATAGCATGGGCGGTTACTGAGCATATCGCCAATAAGAAGCTTCTCGGTGCCAAGACATTATTCGCAACGCATTATCACGAACTTACCGAGCTTGAGGGTAAGATCGATAATGTACATAATTACTGCATCGCCGTAAAGGAAAGCGGGGATG
>JAGCRJ010000063.1 GCA_017964745.1 Lachnospiraceae bacterium | reverse complement strand
ATGATATGTGAAGAATTGGAAGTGGAAGGAGTTAATGATTATCATGGCAAAAAAGATAACTGGTATATCCCACGATCTTATTATACATCCGGGTGAGACTATAGGAGATATTCTCGTCGAAAGGGATATATCTCAGTCGGAATTGGCAGCCATAACCGGTGTGTCTCCCGCCTACGTATGTAATGTTATTTCCGGCAAGAAGGATATATCCGCTAAATTTGCGCTTGCTTTGGAATATGCGCTTGGAATACCCAAATCCTTCTGGATCAATCTGCAGGCAAATTATGACGCTGAACTGTTGGAAGCAAACGCACGTGAGTCAATAACGGACGAGGAGAGGGCTGTCAGAAACACTTTGAAAGAAGTTGTGAAGCATCTTCGTAATAGTGGGAAAATGCCTGCAAAGGAATCTGTGGACGATTCAATTCTGTCTCTAAGAAAAGCTCTCAGGATAAGCAATCTGACTAATCTTAAATCCATTCCCCCTGAAGGAGCATTCAGATTGTCATCGAAAGCGAATGTTGATCCCTATGTGGTCGGAGCGTGGATCAGGCTCTGCCAGATTGACGGTGAAAACAGTAAAGTCAGGAATTCTTTTGACTTGTCAAAAACAGATGAATTGGTAGAGAAAGCAAAAGCCGTAATGTGCGGTTCGGATGATATCAGATTGAGTCTTAAGGAATTGTTCAGCAACTATGGGATAGATTTTGATATTGTCCGGAATTTCAGAGGAGCACCGATTCAAGGATATATTTCTAGAAAGAGTGATGACACCTATCGGATGGTTTTGACCATCAGGGGGGCCTATGCGGACATTTTCTGGTTTTCTCTTTTTCACGAATTGGGACATATTGTGAACGGGGATGCGGGAGGAATAGGTAATTTTATCGATTACAACAAAACACCCGAAATCGAAGAAAAAGCAGATCTGTTTGCCGGTTCACATCTCATTGATCAAAAGGAGTATGAAGGGTTTATAGAGGCCGGAGATTTCAGGCTGCAAACCATCAAGAAATTTGCCGCCAGCCAGCATATTATGCCGTATATGGTCATAGGCAGACTTCAAAAGGAAAAGATACTTGATTATGATTGCTTCAGCTCGGAAAAAATCAGATACAAATGGGCTTAAAAAGGGGATTTAACAGAGATTTAATAATTGAGCAAAGTGCCCCTGAATGCTATAATAAATCGTGGTATGCCCATTTTTGAAAGCTTTAGGGGAAATTGCAATGGCAGATTGGATAATCATAGTTGATGACGACTCTGTAAACCTGAAAATGGCGGGCCGTATCCTGAGTGAATACGGTATGAGAGTGACCGCACTTAAGTCAGGTTCCGCATTTTTGAAATATATACGTGAGAACGGCACTCCCGACATCGTACTTCTCGATATCCGTATGCCGGAGATGGACGGATTTGAGACTCTTTCGCAGTTCAGGATGCTCGAGTCGGATCTCGGACTTATAGAAACTCCCGTTGTGTTCCTTACCGCCGACGAGGATAAGGACAGCGAGATGCGCGGATTCAGGATGGGTGTCTCGGACTTCATCCACAAGCCCTTCGATCCCGATATCCTCATCCAGAGGATCGTGAATATCATCGCATCAAGCAAGAAGCTTCAGAGCGTGGAGCAGAAGGCTGCTCACGATCTTCTTACGGGCTTCTACAACAAGGAAGCCACCAGGGACAAGCTTTCCATTATGTGCTCCAGAAAGTCGGGAGCGCTTCTTATGATCGACCTTGATTCGTTCAAGCTGGTCAATGACATCTACGGTCATGACATGGGCGACAAGGTTCTGGTCTCTTTTGCAAATATCATGAAGGAACTCTCCGAGCCAAACGGCACATGCGGCCGTATCGGCGGTGACGAGTTCATGATGTTCTATGCCGGACTCCAGGATGAGAGCGGAGTTGCGGACTTTTCATCAAAGCTTAATTCAAGACTTCTCGAATCGGCATACGAACTGATGGGCGAGGATATGCATATCCCCCTGGGCGCATCGGTCGGTGCCGTATTTGTGCCCGAGCAGGGAACCGATTTCGAGAATCTCTTCAACATGGCCGACCAGGCACTCTATATCGTCAAGGACAACGGAAAGCACGGCTATTTCGTAAACCGCGGCGGAAGGACTTCCTCCGAGACCGACTCCGGCTCCGATATCGACCTTAAGACGATGTCCAAGCTCCTTGAAGAGCGCGGAGCCGCAACCAATGTAATGTGGCTCGGACAGGACGAATTCGGAAGTGTTTACAGATACATGATGCGAATCCTTGAGCGTTACGGCATCTATGCGCACAAGGCTCTCTTTACCATCCGAAGAAGATCCGAGGATATCTCGGATGAGGTCAAGGACAAGATGGCAGATTCCCTCAGGGAAGTCATCCAGTCCAATCTCCGTAATTCCGACATCATGGTACGTGTGGGAATGGACAGATTCTTCCTTCTGCTCCCCGAGCTTACTCCTGAGCATGTAGAACGTGTAACTGCCAGGATCAAGGGCGCATGGTCCAAGATGAAATTCAAGGATGATGCCGATGTCATCTGTGAATATGAATCCATCTCACCTTCAGGCGACAAGGTTAAATCGGCATCGGACATCGATGCCGAGCACATAGTCATCGTTGATGATGACGGAACAAATCTTATGGTCGCAGAGCGCATCATCAGGAAGGAAGGTATGGAGGTCAAGTGCCTTAAGTCGGGCAGGGAGCTCCTTGAATACCTTTCCTCCAATTATGCGGATCTTGTTCTTCTCGATATCAAGATGCCCGAGATGGACGGCTTCTAGACCATGCAGAAGCTGACCACGATGGGCGGAAGGGCATCGAAGGTTCCGGTCATCTTCCTTACGGCAAGCTATGACAATGATACCGAGGCAAAGGGATTCTCACTCGGTGCGATGGACTTCATCCGCAAGCCCTTCATTCCCGAGATCCTGATCATGAGAGTCAAGCATGCGATCCGGCTGATCCGCCTTCAGAACCGCCTCAGGACCGAGGTCAATGAAGAGGTCAGGAAGAACGAAGAACTTTCGATCCACATCATCCAGGCGCTTGCTGCCGCAGTCGATGCGAAGGATATTTATACGAGCGGTCACTCCGAGAGGGTTGCCAAGTATTCGAGGATGATCGCGGAAGAGATAGGTTACGACGAAAATGCCGCGAACAATATCTACATCATGGGACTTCTTCACGATGTGGGCAAGATAGGCATTTCCGATGAGATCATCAATAAGAAGGGATCTCTTACGGACGAAGAATACGAGATCATCAAGACCCATACGACCAAGGGCGCAAATATCCTTGATTCGATCCCCGAGATGCCGGGTCTTCGTACGGGAGCCAAGTGGCATCATGAACGCTATGACGGAACAGGTTATCCCGACGGTCTTAAGGGTAAGGATATTCCCGAAGAAGCACGTATCATTGCGGTCGCGGATTCCTATGATGCAATGACGAGCCGCAGAAGCTACCGCGACGCACTTCCCCAGGATATGGTAAGAAGCGAACTTGAAAAGGGCAGCGGTACACAGTTCGATCCGAGGTTCGCACAGATAATGATCGAGAAGATAGATGCTGACACCGATTACCGCATGAGGGAGGTATAACACCGTGGACCGAAAAAGTGCCCGGAATGAGACGTACAAACAGTCCCATCTGATAATACTGATAGTGTATACGGTCATGAGTGTTGTGCTTGTGATCGAATCGTTCATAATGAACTGGGAAAAATGGGCGGTGATGCTCGTTATAGCGGTCCTCGTTACATCCTGGTTCATGCATATAAGGAGCGTGCT
>JAGCRJ010000062.1 GCA_017964745.1 Lachnospiraceae bacterium | reverse complement strand
GCTTGCACTCTTTTGCAATCTCCTCAAGCTTGTCATAATCGATGAAACCTTCGTCATTCACGCCGTAAGGAACGACATTGAAATAAGTTCCGGAAATGTTGACAGGTGAACCGTGGGTAAGGTGTCCGCCGTGATCAAGGTTCATGCCCATGATGGTATCACCGGGCTGAAGAAGTGCGAACTGTACTGCAAGGTTAGCCTGTGCTCCGGAGTGAGGCTGAACGTTTGCATAGGTGCATCCGTAAAGCTCCATGGCGCGGTTTCTTGCAAGCTCCTCAACAACGTCAACACACTCGCATCCGCCGTAGTAACGCTTTCCGGGATATCCTTCGGCATACTTGTTGGTGAGAGGGCTGCCCATTGCCGCCATGACCGCCTTGCTTACCCAGTTCTCAGATGCGATGAGCTCAAGGTGGGAATTCTGTCTGTTCTGCTCATCAACTATGGCCTGAGCAACTTCGGGATCTACTGTTCTTACTTCATCAAGCGAATACATTTAAAAAACCTCCTGAAAATTTATTCTTGTTTCGTTTGTTGTATTTTTATAATTCCGGTCTTATCAGGCAAGATATCCCGGAAGAAGATCAAGATAGCCTTTGTACATGGCAGTGAGCTTTTCATGCATATCGTGTACGGACGAAAGCCTTCTCAGGTTGACCGCATTCTCCGTCTCTTCGCAGATCTGCGTAAGCTCATCCGCGCCTATCTGCCTGGAAGCATTCTTGAGTCCGTGTACCTCCACGGCATAATCGGACCAGTTTTCTTCGCGGTAGAGTCTGTCTATCCTCTCGGATTTCTCGGGAATGAGTCTCAGGTATTCCGTTATGACCTGTCTGAAGAGCTTCTCACTTCCGAGTAGCTTTAATGCCTCTTCCTTATCGAGCTCGGGAGAAGCTTTGACCGCATGCCTGACCTGTCCGAGTCTTACGGTTTCCGTGGGAACCGTGGATTTAATGCTTAGTATCTTTTCCGGAGGAAGCCACTGTCTGATCTTGGAGGTGAGTACCGGAAGCTCTATGGGCTTGGGCACGAAATCGTTCATTCCCTCGGAAATGAACATCTCCCTTACGCCTCTTACCGCATTTGCCGTAAGCGCGATTATCGGAACTTCGTCATAATCGGGATACATCCTTCTTATGATCCTGGTGGTCTCGACACCGTCCATCTCAGGCATCATATGATCCATCAGTATAAGATCGAAATGCTCTTCTTCGATCTTGCGTATGGCTTCTTTTCCGCTCATTGCGGATGATATCTTCATGCCGAGCGGCTCCAGAAGTCCGACCGCAACGGTAAGGTTTACAGCATTGTCCTCGACTATCAGGACACGTGCATCCGGAGCAGTGAAGGGAATATCGTCCGGCCTGTCATCCTCGCTGACCGTTTTCGACGATCCGCGGTTCAGTATCGAAGCCATGTTCATTGCGGACATGGGCTTTTTCATAACGACGAGATTCGGGATATCCGCTTCTACCCTGGTGTAATAATCCGTAACAACGACCGCCGTCTTGTCGGGATGGGTCCTGAAGAATTCCTTCTTTTCCGCATCGAGCAGCGAATAGTCGATGAAGATATATGTCTTTCTTCCGGGAGTTCTCTTTTCCAGGGTTTCGCAGGCAAGGCTTATATCGGCATCGGGTGCGAGCGTATTCGCCGAAACGCCGAGCTTTGATGCATCCCAGGTAAAGCCTCCGAGGAGATACTCATTGTCAAAGATTCCGATCACGAGGTACTTCGCGGGATCCTTTACTCTCATGCTGGGAGTGGGATCGATGACCCTCTGCGGAAGCTTGAAGGAAAAGACGGATCCTCTCTTATACTCGGATTCCACATTGAGCCGGCCGTCCATAAGCCCCAGCAGCTCCTTGGAAATGGCGAGTCCGAGTCCGGTTCCTTCGCCTTTGCGGTTTCTCTTGGAATCCACCTGTGAGAAGGATTCGAAAACCTTCTCGAGGTTCTCCTCCTTGATGCCTATTCCGGTATCTTCGACCGAAACGCTGAGAAGTATCTCGTCGGCATCGAGAGCCGAAAAATCGACCACGAACCTGACCTGGCCTTCTTCGGTGAACTTGACGGCATTGTTGGCAAGATTCAGAAGGATCTGTCTTATCCTGGTTCCGTCACCGTAAAGCCTCTTGGGGATGTTCGTGTTGAGGTTAAGGATCAGTTCGATATCCCTGTCCAGAACCTTGGATGCGATTATCGCCGCAACATCGTCAAAAAGACTGACAGGCTCGTATTCCGCAAGCTTTATGTCCAGCATTCCCGATTCGATCTTGGAAAAATCGAGAATGTCGTTGATTATCGTAAGGAGCACTTTGCCGGAGGATTTGATCTGGCTTATGTACTCTCTGGCACTGTCGGGGAGGTCCTCCCTGAGCGCCATCTCCGCCATGCCTATGACGGCATTCATCGGAGTACGGATCTCGTGGCTCATATTCGCCAGAAAGTCCGATTTCATTCGCGATACGCGTTCAAGCTCGGCGCTTGCTTTTTCCGAGGTGTACTTTCCGTAGGCCATATCCGAAAGAACTCCGGATATCGTGTAAAGGAAATCCATCGCCTTTTTTACCTTTTCCTCGGATACGATGTTCACCTCACGGATCGCGTCAAAGTATTCGTCGGGATCGAGTCCCAGCTGTATGGCATGTGCCTTGCATTTTGCCTCGTCGGGCGGGGATGTAAGGGCCTGTCCTCCGACAAAGCATCCTACCATCTCACCGTTGACCACGATGGGAGCCGAGAAATCTATAAGTCCGGCATGGCAGTAATACCAGGTGGGTCTGCCGGTCCTGTGTGTCATCATTGCGCCGCTCTTGTCGGAGTATTCGCAGAGCTGTTTTCCCAGGGGACATTTCCTGTTCAGTTCCGTGCAGAAACGGCAAAATCCGGAGCCCTCGGTGACCGCCGTTCCGTCGGGATTGGTAGTCAGAGCCGCAAGCCCGGTCATATCCGAAAATGCATCCTGGATCGTCTGCAGTATGCTCTTGTCTATGTATTCCGTCAGCCTTATATCTGACTCCATACGAATACTCCCCCGAATAGTCAAAAGCGCTCAATTGCACAGAAAGGCACAATCGTAAATATTTTACTATCAAACGGCTATTTCATCAAGTAAAACGGCACTATTTCGGACCCTCATAATCGACATTTCCGAGGTTTTCCACATCGTAATAAGTCAGCGCATACATCAGCCTGTTTATCATCAGTTTTCTGCCGTCCTCATTGAGGTATCTGCCTCCCGAAAGGAACGCTTCCCCGCTGCCGTAACTGATGCCGGTGTAATAATTGTCGACAAAGCTTATGTCATAGCTTTCAACGCACATGCGGTACAGTCCGAGCACATAATCCGAAAGATCCGCACCCTGGGTATTGGGGTGATCCTCGCAGGCTTCAAGCGTGCCGTCCGCCGATACCATATACATATACGGTGCGGACATGACGATGATCCTGGCCCCCGGCGCGTATGTCTTAAAAAGCTCCACGGTGGATGAAAATACCCCGATATAGGTCGAAAACGGATCCGAATACCTGGAGTCGTCGAGCCCGGTGGGCGCAGACCTTAAGTAATCGTCCCCGTCATAGAAAAATACGATCACATCGACAGATTTGATATCAAGCTCCTTCAGAGTCTCCAGAACGCTTTCACCCTCTTCGGGAAAAGAAGGACCGAGTACCCTTTCGGATTCCGCCAGATCGTGAGAATAATCCTGCCCCGTACAGGCGACGCACGCAAGATAATACGGTGAAAAAATGTTCATCGGATTATTCGTATAATCAAACGAAGGCTCCGTCATACCGACATAGGAACCGCTGACTGCGCAGTTTATGACGGTTGCTCCGGAAGCCTTTTCAAGCATTGAAGCCAAGCCCTCTTCATCCTCACGCATATCGGCGAAGGGGGCATTTCCCAGTATCAGGATCGTCTCCTCATTCTGGCGTATGAGATTGTATTCCTCATCCGTAAGGGGCATGATATGGTCGTGTGATTCCACATTGGCGACCTGCTCGTCGGAGCCCGATATATCGCCCAGTGTCACGACCCTTATCCATCCCTTTACCCTTGCGATCAGCGCCACCGCAATGGCAAGCACCGAAAGCGCAAAGATCAGATGAATGATCCTGGATCTGCTCATGTTTTCCTTTTACCAGCAGAGAACTTCGTTTCCGTCCTCGGTTATAAGTACCATTATCTCCCACTGTGCGGAGGGCATTCCGTCCTTGGTGGAGACCTCCCAGCCGTTACTCTTGTCCGTCACGATGTCTTCTTTTCCCATATTGACCATGGGCTCGATGGTGAAGATCATTCCGGGAACAAGAAGCATCTCGGTGCCCTGTCTCGAGTGGTATCCGACCCAGGGATCTTCGTGGAATTCAAGGCCTACGCCGTGTCCTCCGATCTCCCTGACTATGGTGTAGCCGTTGTCATAGCAGTAATCGTGTACAGCCTGGCCGACATCCCCGAGAAATCCCCAGGGCTTGGCGTACTTTAATCCCTCGTAGCAGGCTTCCTTTGTGATCTGCACAAGTCTTTTCTTCTCCTCGGAAACCTCACCGATGCAGAACATTCTCGATGAATCGGAAAAGAAACCGTTAAGTATCGTGGAACAGTCGACATTTACGATATCTCCGCTCTTTAAGATGACCTTGTCGGAAGGAAAGCCGT
>JAGCRJ010000061.1 GCA_017964745.1 Lachnospiraceae bacterium | reverse complement strand
GATGAAGACCATGATGACGATATTTACCAGCATATCTCCCGTTAAGACCATCTCCTGCACCGCATTGGTGGAAGCGGTAGCTTCCGGAGAAAAGCTTTCGATCACAAGACCTATGACCGTTCCGATATAGCTTCCTATATACATCACACCCAGCGCAATTATAAGCGCCGCAATAAACTTTCCGAATCCCCACCCGGCCTTTTCGGGTTTTTCGGCGGGAACCCTTTTCATGAGCATCATGCATATCGGAGCTCCGATAAGGTACATGGGAAGGATGCTGGCCAATATGGTGAACAGATAATTGTCCCACAGGTCGGGATTTACCAGATCCACCACAACGGACACAATGACCTGTACCAGAGTTGCCGCTATGCCGAAAAGGAAATAACTGAGTCCGACTCGGCTGAAATGCTTTTTCGCGCCCTTCCTGTCAAAGGGAGCAGGCTGCTGAACATAAGGATACCCCTGCGCATAATTCGGCATCGCAAAGGGATCGAATGCCTGTCCGGGCGTCTGCTGATAATACTGAGGCTGACCCTGGGGCTGCTGTGTGAACTGATCCTGAGGCTGCTGCGTAAACTGACCCTGAGGCTGCTGCGTGAACCGGCCCTGGGGGTTTATCTGCTGATCAAACTGCTGATTGTTGCCGTCCATTTATTCTCCTAAAAATATATAAAATAAGACCGAGGACTGTGTCCTCGGCCTCGAGCAGGGCTACAAGGACTCGAACCTTGAAAATGACGGAATCAGAATCCGCTGCCTTACCATTTGGCTATAGCCCTATATGCGTTACGAAAACACATTATAATGAAAGTGTCCGCAAAATGCAAGCACTATTTTTCCGAAAGAAGATGATTGATAAACTGGCCCGCACATCTGCCCGAAAGACCGCCGTGACTCATCTCCCATCTGTCGCTCAGAAGGAAAAGCTCCTTCTCGTCCATAACTATACCGTTCCTGTCGGCAAGAGCCTTTACTATGTCGTGGAAAAGCTGCCTGTCGGGCTTGTAATAGCCTATGGTCACGCCGAAACGGTTGGCGAGCGAAAGCTTCTCTTCCATCGTATCGGATCTGTGGATATCCGCATTCTGCTCCATATCGTCCCTGTCCGTCCACATCTCACGGATAAGGTGGCGTCTGTTTGAAGTCGCATATATAAGGATATTGTCGGGTCTTGTCTCAAGTCCGCCCTCGATGACAGCCTTCAGGAACTTGTATTCCGACTCATCCTCTTCAAAGGAAAGATCATCCATATAAATGATGAACTTGTAATTCCTGTTCTTGATCTGCGAGATCAGCTGGCTTAAGAACCTGAACTGATACTTGTAGATCTCTATCATCCTGAGGCCCCTGTCGTAATACTCGTTGACTATGGCCTTGATGCTCGTTGATTTACCGGTTCCGCTGTCACCGAAAAGAAGAACGTTATTCGCCTTCCTTCCCTCGACAAATGCCTCGGTATTTTCTATAAGCTTTGCTTTCTGGATCTCGTAACCGTGAAGATCGGACAATACGACATGCTCCATATTGGCAACGGGCTTAAATATGACACTTCCGTCAGGAGCGTCAGAAATTCTGAATGCCTTGTTCAGTCCGAACATTCCAACGCCGTAATCCTTATAAAATGCCGTCATTATACGGAAGAACTCTTCCGCATCCTTTGCGGCCGAAAGCTTGTCCGAAAGTGCCCTTACCTTCTCGCTTACACTTCCGTTATACATAAGAGCGGGCTTTTCTATGGCCTTGTAGTTCGTGATGCAGCTGAACACATCGGTCTGAAGAAGCTCTTCTATCCATGAAAAGTCATAATGAAACAGCTCTATGAACGCGGTAAAATCGCTCTTTGCAAAATGATTGACGGTTCCGTCGCTTCCGCCCGTCTTCTCTGCGGTCAGCGTAAAGGGATTCTCTGCGGTCACAAGAAGATATGTGAGATAGTTCTGCCAGAGATTTCCGTCAAAATTATAATCGGTCGATATGACCAGGATCTTCTTGATCTGTGCATAAACGCTTGAGGTGACCTCACCCAGATCGTATTTGCCCGCACGAAGAGTCCTGCAGACTTCCGCAAGCTGCATGAGGACTGAGTCTTCAGGAAGGCCTCCGTATATAAGAAATCTGGATGTGATCCTGTCCATAGTGTTTATACCTCAAACATCAGATCTTCATAAGTGGGAACCGGCCACATTCTCTTATCGACAAGTGTCTCGAGCTTGTCGACGGGAGATCTGAGAAGTGCCATTGCGGGAACAACCTTATCCCTGTAGAAGACTGCCTGTTCCTTGCCGTAGTTCATTGACTTTGCTTCGCCCGAGATCTTCTCGAGATTCTCAACGGCATCCAGCGTCTCCGCAAGAAGAGCGGAAACCTCCGAAAGGATCCTGGATACGGCTGCGGCGTCGGAACCTGCCGCCTTAACATTGTTAACGGTCTCGGCAAGTGTACGCTCGTACTTTACAACAGCGGGGATATAGAGCTTTCTTGCCATTCCGATCATGGTCTTTGCTTCGATATTGATGCTCTTGGCGTAGGTCTCGTAAACGATCTCTTCACGGGATTCAAGCTCAACCCTTGTGTAGATTCCGAATCTTTCGAAAAGGGCAACGGACTTGTCGGTGGTAAGTGCGCTTGCGGCATCCACCATTGTACGTATATTGGGAAGTCCTCTTCTTTCGGCCTCCTCAAGCCATGCCTCGGAATAACCGTCACCCGAGAAGATGATCCTTACATGCTCTGCGAGATATTTCTTGATAAGATCGTGGCAGGCAAGCTCGAAATTGTCGGCCTTTTCGAGAACGTCCGCAGCATCGCAGAAGCTCTCGGCAACGATGGTATTGATGGCGGTATTGGCATCGGCTATTGAATCCGAGCTTCCTACCATACGGAACTCGAACTTATTTCCGGTAAATGCAAAGGGTGAAGTACGGTTTCTGTCGGTCGCATCCTTCTCGATATCGGTAAGAGTGGAAACACCGGTCCTGAGCTTTCCGCCGTGGATGGAGTGATCTGCGGCACCCGTTTCGATAAGCTGTCTTACGACATCCTCGAGCTGTTCTCCGAGGAATACGCTGATGATTGCGGGAGGTGCTTCATCCGCACCGAGTCTGTGCTCGTTGCCGACATTTGCCGCGCTCTGTCTGAGCAGATCCGCATGCTCATCAACAGCCTTAAGGATGCAGGCAAGGACGAGAAGGAACTGTACATTGGCCTCGGGAGTGTATCCGGGATCGAGAAGATTGACACCCGTGTCGGTTGTAAGCGACCAGTTGTTGTGCTTACCGCTTCCGTTTACACAGTTATAAGGCTTTTCGTTAAGGAGACAGTGAAGGCCTCTGCG
>JAGCRJ010000007.1 GCA_017964745.1 Lachnospiraceae bacterium | reverse complement strand
AGCAGAAAGGATATCCAAATGAGCAAACAAAAGAAAAGAAATGTCATTGTCGGACAGTCCGGCGGACCTACCGCCGCAATCAATTCCTCTCTTGCAGGTGTATTCCGTACAGCTAAGGACAGAGGATACGCTAAAGTATACGGTATGATCCACGGTATACAGGGCTTTATGGAAGGCAGATACGTAGACCTTTCCGAGCATATCCAGTCAGGTCTTGATGCGGAACTTCTTAAGAGAACACCTTCTGCTTATCTGGGATCCTGCCGTTATAAGCTCCCCAACATCAATGAGGACAAGGAACTTTACGAGAAGATCTTCAAGATGCTCGATGAGCTCGAGATCGACTGCTTCATCTACATCGGCGGAAACGATTCGATGGATACCATCAAGAAGCTTTCCGATTATGCGATCATCTCCGGATCTGCTATCAGATTCGTAGGATGCCCCAAGACCATTGATAACGACCTTGCTCTTACCGACCACACTCCCGGATACGGCTCTGCGGCTAAGTACATCGGTACTTCCGTAAAAGAGATCATCCGTGACGGATGGAGCCTTGAGACCGCACACGGCCAGGTTGTCATCGTTGAGATCATGGGACGTAATGCAGGATGGCTCACCGGCGCTTCCGTTCTTGCAAAGAGCGAGGACTGCGACGGACCCGATGCTATCTATCTTCCCGAGATTCCCTTCGATGTTAAGTCATTTGTTGACAAGTGTAAGGAACTCCTCAAGACCAAGCAGTCAATCGTTATGTGCGTATCCGAAGGTATCCGTACCGCAGAGGGTAAGTATGTTTCCGAGATGACCGACGGAATCGAGTATGTCGATGCATTCGGACACAAGCAGCTCACCGGAACCGCTACATATCTTGCAAATGTTGTTGCTAAGGAGATCGGCTGCAAGACCAGAGCAATCGAGCTTTCAACCCTTCAGAGAGCAGCTTCACACTGTGCATCCAGAATCGATATCCTCGAAGCATACGAGGTAGGCGGTGCCGCAATGAAGGCAGCTGACGAAGGCGATTCAGGAAAGATGGTAGTCTTCAAGAGACTTTCCGACGATCCTTATCAGGCAGGTACCGAGGTTAAGGATGTTCACAAGATCGCTAACGATGAGAGACTCGTTCCCAGAGAGTGGATCACCAAGGAAGGCACCTATGTTACTTCCGAGTTCGTAACCTACGTAAGACCTCTTATCCAGGGCGACGTAGCACCCATCATGGTTGACGGTATTCCCAGACACCTTTACGTCAAGGGCTTCCAGGAACTCCTTTGATACCGGAACATTTCATCAAGAGTCAGGAGATAACTTCTCCTGACTCTTTTCTTTTCGGTGCGGGTCCTGCCGCTATGTATGAGAATTCTCGCTTTTCGTCGTCAGGCGCGAAACCGGATCGACATCAGTTTCTTCTCATGCCGCAGGCCCTCACTTCGTTCAGGCCAGGCGGCCGTTTCTAACGCAGACGACGAAGTCTCGAATTCTCATATCATTAGCGTCACCCGCAAATAAAAAATTATACGAGTCAGGAGAAGCAGTCTCCTGACTCTTGTTTTCATGAGGTTGCAAAAAACTGCATTATAAAGGTATAATCTTAAAGTTTTGTAGGTTTATTGTTGTTTTTTATTTATGGAGAAGAAAAATTATATCAGCCGTTAATGTAACTTACAGAGTCGGAAAGAAATCACTTT
>JAGCRJ010000060.1 GCA_017964745.1 Lachnospiraceae bacterium | reverse complement strand
TGCCTTCGGCCGATACTCCGCCGTCGGTCCTGCCCGCGGAAATGATATCGGGGATCTCACCCTCGAAGCTTCCGAGGCAGTCTGAAGGGGTGCCGGATTGAGAGTCCGGATCTTTTTCCTTTACCCCGGAGGGGTTGAGCATGCGTATGACCGCGGTCTCGAGCTTTCCCTGGATGGTCTTGTCCTCGCCGGGCTGGTGCTCCCATCCGCGGTATCCGGTTCCGTCATATCTGATTATCAGCTTATAATTGGTCAATCTTTATGCCTTTGTAACTTCAGCGATCGCATTAAGGAGCTCGTCGTACTCCTCGAATGCGGGGTACTGGGGATAGTCCTTCTTAAGCTGCTCCGTGGTACGGAAAAGAAATCCCGCCTTGCTGGCTTCGATCATTCCGAGATCGTTGAAGGAATCTCCGCTTGCGATGGTCTCATAGCCGATGGACTGAAGAGCCCTGACAGTCGTGAGCTTGGACTTGTCGCATCTCATCTTGTATCCGGTGATCTCACCGCCTGCTCCAACCTCGAGGGTGTTGCAGAGAATGGTGGGCATGCCGAGCTTTTTCATAAGGGGTGATGCGAACTGCTCGAAGGTGTCGCTGAGGATGAGAACCTGCATGCGGCTTCTGAGCTCGTCAAGGAACTCCTTTGCGCCGGGAAGGGGATCGAGTGAAGCGATGGTCTCCTGGATCTCTTTAAGTCCAAGTCCGTGTCGTTTAAGGATCTCAATCCTGAATTTCATAAGCTTGTCGTAATCGGGCTCATCCCTTGTGGTCCTTCTGAGCTCGGGGATGCCGGTCTTCTCCGAAAATGCGATCCATATCTCGGGGACAAGTACGCCCTCAAGATCAAGACAAGTAATATACATGGTCTAACTTTCCTTTCAGTTTCCGATTTAGGGCAAAAAGCATTGAAACTGCCGTAAAATCAACCTTTAAACCCAACTTATAGAATAACAGAAAATGCCCTGAAAGTGAACCTTTTTAGGGGGTGCGAAAACCTTAAGATACCCTTAAAATTCAAGGGTTTCGGGCACTTTTGATCCGGGTCTTCCGATAAGTTTTCTGAAAATTCTCTCAATTCTAAAACGTTATCGAAAAAGTTCACAGTTTGTTTACTTATTTTTTGAAAAATATATTGACAGAGGTGATTTTTTAGATTATTATAGGCACATAAAACAAAAGCGAACAAAAACAAGAGAGCTTTTAGAAAGGAAGTACACTCCAATGGGAAACTAAACAGCAACCCGTTAACAAACCTGGAGGGCAGTCCAATGTACTGAAGTAAATAAACCTACCCACGGCCCACAGTACCCGGGGTACGAAGATCAAGAAAAGTGAAAACACGGCATAGGCACATTAAGTGTAATTCATCCTATGAACGCAGAATGCTCCGTTTAATATATGCCTTCGGATGAGAAAGCCGTATGAAGAATGAAGCTGAATTGATCGAAAAGTAGCGGGGAACCGGACCATAAAATACAAAAGGAGGTATCCGCCAATGGATATTGAGGAACCCATCCACTAAAGGCGCCATTCGATGAAGATCGGGTGGCGCCTTTAACATTGTATCGGTATTTATTTCCTGTTGAGGGATCACAGCATCAGCGGTGCATACAGGATAGCCAGAAGGATCAATCCGCAGACTCCGCATGCGAAAAGTATGGTTTTATCAGACAATATTACTGTTGTGGGGTCTCCGTCGGATAACCCGGAAAAAACGATAGTGAGATATCTTATTACTATAAACATTATGACAGGAACGGTATATACCAGGTGATCCCCCTGAGAAAGACACCACAGGGAGTAAAACACCATAGTCAATCCGGCGCACATAAATACAGAACCATTTAAAAAAGGGATCTCGTAGGAGTCCAGCACTGCCCTTGTATCACGCTCACTGTGTGTCAAAAGCTCTCCTCTTCTTTTTCCGAAAGCCATAAACAGTGAAAATGAGATCACCGTCAGAAACATCCAATCGGATACTCCGCCTTCAACAACAGTTCCTCCGACAAGTACACGAAGTACAAAACCTGCCGCGATACAAAAGCAATCGACCACGGCCTGTTTCTTCAGCCATCCCGAATAAAGTATATTGATCAGGATATACGAAAGGATAAGGCATAATGCAGTCAGATTGACAGCAAAAGCAAGCAGCAGACCGCCTGCAGTCAGCACGGCGATCATGATCCATGCACAGTTGAGCGAGATCCGTCCGGCGGCCAAAGGCCGGTTTTTCTTGACCGAATGATTTCTGTCTTTATCTATGTCTTTGATATCGTTAAATACATATACCGCTGAAGAGATCAGGCAGAAAGAAACCGTAAGAATCAATACACGAATGAATTTTTCGGTTTCAAACAATTCCAAAGAGAATACTATCGGTGTAAGAACAAAAAGATTCTTAAGCCAGCTCTTTACTCTCATTTCGGTTAGGATATTTGCAAATAATCTCAACGTTTCCATTCACTCCGACTATTGATTGCGAAAGATTCACGGATGCATCACGTAGACCCTGAATTCACAGCCCGTTGCCGTTCCTCTCAGATAACGGACCACCGTTCTTATGGCACAATATATATTCTGAACCTCCAGAACATGATAATTCGGATTTTCGGGCGTGTAAATGTAGATCATAGGATACTCTTCATCGAGTCTCAGGTAAAAGGATGATATCCATCCGTAAATATCCTGATTACCTTCCAAAAACAGATCCCTCATTCCGGAAGATGTCATAACAAATTTAGGCGCGGGTCCCCATTTGTAATGCGACGGATCAGCATTTTCATAAGATCCCCAGGCTCCGTAAAATCCTCCGGGATCAAGCGGGGTATTGCTGTCGCAAACGGTATTCTCAAAAGTGAGCCCCATCGCGTCAATATCACTCTTACATACGATTCGGCTGTCGGGAGCAAGGAAGTGCGCATCCATCGCAACGGATCCGGCAAACAGATTTCCGATAGGAAGCAGAACAAAGAGGAGAAGCGCTCCCGCTGCAAAAATCGTCCTGCTGTTAATGCGCTCACGCATATCCTCGAGAAAGTACAGTAATCCGAAAGCCCCGAACATAACTCCCGCCTCGTATACGGGCAGATCATAACGTTCCCAGTGCAGGTTCAGCATGGATATCGGTAACAGGTATACCAAAAACAGGAAAAGGATAAGCGTCTCCTTCGTTTTCTTTTTAAACGATCTGACAATACCGTAAAGGCTTCCAAGGACAAGAACAAGTCCCATACGGTTTGCGGCATTTACAAGATAATAGATAAATATCTGCCAATGGTTGAGTCCGTCTCCGCCGATATGATATATGCCGTTCTGACCGGCCATTACTTCCAAAACATTTTTCAGATCCGTGATCAGAACCGGAGAGACAGCCATTATTCCGAGAATGACAAACAGTATGGCAAGCAGGCCCCGGATCACGATCGTTTTAATATCCTTGGTATGTGCGGAAATGACAGCTACCGCTATGATCAGGCAGCCGTATGCTCCGGGGTATTTTTCGCATACCGCAAAAGAAGTGAATATGGACATCCAGAACAGCCACTTGACCGATGGAGCCTTTTGATATCGGAGCGCCGCCCACATAACGCCCAGCAAAAAGAACAGAAGAGGTATGTCGGGAGTAAGATAATGCGAATGCTCTATAAATCCGGGGAAAATCGCTGCAAGAAGAGACGCAAAAAGTGCCTGCCTTCTTCCCCAGAACAATCCGATGAGAAATGTCCACACAACCACGCCGACTCCGAGCATGGCAACAAATACTCTCGAAGCGGTCATAAACAGAGTGAAATCGTTATCGAAATTGGAAGCAAAATCCTCCATTCCCCTGGGCGAAAAATAAAAATCCTGTATTGCCATATAAATAAGCGCACTCGCCTTAATAGAAACATGGTCAGGTCTGTAATAAGAGCCCTGGACATCAATGTTTCTTTCCAGAGCGCACTGATATGCGGGATAAAAAACTATTCCCTCATCGGGATGCAGATTTCTGTAAGGCATTCCCCAGCTGATTCCCACTAGTCTTATGACAATCGCAAGCAGAATAATTCCCGCGAATAAAAACGCGCATGTCTTCGGTTTTATCTCTTCATTGAACTTTTTCATTTTTTAATCCTATAATAGTTATCGGGAAGATCAAATAAAGCGGCCAGGCATATCTGAAAGAAGATATCGGGCATAACATCATGATCCCGAACTGGGCGATATGCGGAAGGAATAAAGGAAGTACATTTGTAAAATATGCTTTCTTTTTCCTGGCATATATTATAACGCACAGCAGCGCCCATGATATATAAGCCGGAACGAAGAACACACGAATTACGGGAATCTCACGCAGCTTGCCGTTCATACACAGATTTTCATAAAATGCCGTCATCATTTCGGGTGCCCATATGCTCTTGCGGGTAATGGGAACAACAAGCGCATCCGGAGAATAATTATTAAACATCACATATGCAAACTCGTAATAATCCGGATACCAGAACCCTATCGAGTTTGATAAAAATGCCACCGTATACTGCTTTGTGAAACGTCTGCCAAGTTTAAACCAGAACTTCCAGAATGCTGCCGGATCCTCATTATAATTATTCGAATAAAAACAGCTTTTTGCAGGATCTGCGCCAAAGGGTGTATATAGCCGCCCCGGATAGGGATCTATCCACTCAAGACTGTCAATATAGAAATTAATCTTTTCCCTGTCAGCCTCATCAAGTTCAGACATATTATACACCGCAACGCGCTGCATCTGCTGTATCGGAACACTGAGTGCTTCCCTCACCTGTCCCTGTTCTATATTAAGTGCCGAAAACACCGGTCCCGTGTACACCTTGAAAAGTATGACCGGCAAAATGCCGACCAGCATCAAAGGAATAAACCGTCCCGACTTTTTTATCTTCCTGATGCGAAGCAAAAGCAGAAACACAAATGAAAAAAGATAGATGTGGAGTCCGTTGTTCCTGGTCGCAAACATTAAAAAACCCACCAGCGGAAGCAGGACATAATTTCTCTTTTGACCCCTGTATTCGTCCGAGCTTAAGACGATCTCGGTAAAATGGCATGCAAACAGAATCAAAAATGCCGCATGAAGTGTATCCTTGATCATTGAGACAGAAAGGCAGGCATTTTCAAACCAGAATGCAGAAAGCAACGTGACCGCGATCACGATAATGTCGGATACCCCGTGCTTTCGTATAATAAGAATCATCCTTGTAAGAGCATAGCTTAACAGGATCATCTGCAAAACGGAAAGGAATCCAAGTCCCGTTTCATAGCTTGAAAAGCACGACTCACCGAATCTCAGAAAGACTCTTATAAGCCATGTATGAAGTACCGGGTGATGATTGGAGGATATGACATTTGCCGCACTGTCCAGCTGCGAGATCATATCATATGAAATGATACCCGGAAATGTGATAAGAAACACCGGAACCCAGGACAGAAAGATAAAGATCCATACAACAAAAAACAGCCTGCGGTTCCCTATCTTGTCAAGCCATGAGGTAATACGTGATCTTTTATCAAAAATACCGAGTTTGTCTTTAAGGAAAAGAAGAATTCTGATGAATAAAAAGCAGATGATAAAGCATACGATAAAAGGAATGATCATCGAACCATCCGCAGAAATATTCTGGGACAGGATCATCGGTCCGATCACGGTATAGAACACACTGTACAGGAGAGCCAGTGCAGCCGAAACCGCATATTTTTTGATCATACTGCCTCCCCTGAACCGCATTTTACTTATATTATCCCTGCTACTTCCAACCATAATATAGTATAGATTAATGTCATTCCTGTTGCGATTTTATCATACTGCATACGTTTTCGCAAAAGGCACAGAGACTATTTCTTTTTTGCCGTTTTGGCATTCTTGTAGTAGATGATCCTGAGTCCGTCGATCAGAAGATCATCATCAAATACGATATCGTGCTTGCAGTGGGGGACTATCCTTGACGAGATCCCGCCTGTCGCGATTATCGTCTTAACCTCTCCCATCTCCTCTTCGCATCTGTCAATAAGTCCGTCCAGCATTGCAGCATTTCCGTAGATCAGTCCGGACTGCATGGAATCGGTGGTCGTTGTTCCGATGACGTGTGCCGGCTCATCATATGAGATGCTCGAAAGAAGCGCCGTTCTACCGACGAGCGCATCAAAGGAGATCTTGACTCCGGGGAAGATGATGACTCCGAGGAATTCCTTCTTTTTGCCGATGGCGGAAATGGTCGTTGCGGTTCCGAGGTCCATGATGAGCATGGGTGCTTCGTATTTTGCGATAGCGACAACTGCGCCTACGACAAGGTCCGCACCGAGTTCCGCGGGATCACCGACTGCGATGTTGAGTCCGCTCTTAAGTCCGGGACCGACGATGAGA
>JAGCRJ010000059.1 GCA_017964745.1 Lachnospiraceae bacterium | reverse complement strand
CGAAGGAGTGCCTTACTGCAGATCGATAGTTGAATGCTGCGTTGATGATAAGATAGTCATGGGGACGATGGGAGATGATTATCTGCCGGGCGGAATGTATATTTATGATTGCGAAACCCATACATCCGAAAGGATAGAGATTAATGATGATAATGCGATCAATTACGGAGTCGGAAAATTATCGGTTTCTCCCGACGGAAAGAAAGCAATATTTATTGGCATGCCGGCCGGTTTTTATGACACGGAAACAACCGCATACCTTATTGACCTTGAAAGCGGAGAACTGACCGAGATTCCCTGCATGACAGATTCATTTGCGGTCTGGGATAAGGATTCAAAGACATATGCAATAGGCTGCGGAGCTTATATAAATCTTTATGATGTTACGGACGGAAAGTTCCAGACAATTCCCAGAGGTGATTCCGAGATAGTGAGTATGGTTTTTTGTGATAAAGGGCTGATAACCTATACCCAGGTTCACACCCTGACCCAGTATGATCTCGACGGGAATATGCTGGGAAGCATTCAGCTTGAAGGCTACAAGGTTCCGAGGTTTGATGAGATTATATTTAAGTTTTTCGGCGAAGAACTGCTTGTCAGCAATGATGCTTATAACAGCATTATCGACCTGAATGATTTCGAGATCAGGACCAAACTCTATGGGCTTAAATGTTACGATCCGGAAAAGGGAAGGTTCTACGTAAAAACATTTTCGACCATTAATGGTCTGTCGAACTTCGGCTATTATGAAAGACTTTCGATAGAAGAGCTCATTGAAAGAGGACTGGAATATGTCGGAAACGAAACGCTCAGCGATGAGATGAAGAATCTGTACGGAATAACCTGAATCGTCCAACAATAATATAAAATGCCGGAAGGAAATCCTTCCGGCATTTTTATTTGTGTTATTTGCGTATCATTTTACGAGTTCGTATGATTCCTTGAAGAGGTCCTTGCCGATGATATATACGTCGTCCTGATCGGAAGCTTTCATAGCAAGATAATCTCCGATCTCTCCGTTGAGGTAATCGTTCTTGAGCCACTTGGTGAAGACCTTGGCTCTTCTCTTAAGCGGTCTCGCGAGAATGTGGTTTCCGCCTGTGGATACACACATTTTTGCTACGGGGATGAGATCGATGATCTCACTGGTAGAAAGGATCCTTACGGTGGGTGAGTATTCAAGCTTCAGGTCATATTTGCCTTTGAGCTTTTTGTAATTCTTTTTGAATACGGTCTGTGTTGAAGGATAAACTTCGCCTCTGATTCCGATCATTATGACAGTATCTTCTTCGACTGTCAGATAGATATCGCCTTCCAGTGTTCTTACGAGAACCTTGGTGCCGATCGGAAGGAATTCCTTCGGGATCGCATAACCCTGTTTGATGGGCATCTTCACATATTCCTTCATTCCCGTCTTCGGAACCTTGGTCTTGCCTGCATAGATGACGTCCACGCTGGTGAAGTAGTCATGCAGTCTTTCGCGGAGAATGGAAGTTACCGCTGCGGCTTTTTCCTTATCCGAGGATTCCGCGTATCTTTTGTATTCCTGTTCGAGGAGCTCGTTCTGTATGAATCCGCCGGCCTTGTTGATATGTCCGCCGCCGCTTCCGATTTTCTCTGAAATGTAAGCTGCAAGCTCATCCGCACGGACCTCGGCATAGTCACTCCTGATGGAGAATTTGACTCCGTAATCAAGAACGGAGAAGACCAGACATACGTTGACCGTATCTACGGCCAGGAAGAAGTCGCTTATGAGTCCGAGAATATTGGGGTCGCAGGGCTGTGCCTCGAGGATCGCGTAATTGTGATCCTGATGATATTCAACACCGAGAAGAGCGACACCTGCGATCTTGGCCTCTTCAAGGGAGATGTTCATTCCGTTAAGTCTTCTGAGGAGGACCTGATCGACATACAATTCTTCCAGCATATCCTTGTCCAGGGGATGGAACAGTTCGGACAGAGCGTTGGTATCGGTGAAAAGACCGTAATACATTGCGGATGATACTTCCGGGCCCGGCTGGTATTTTTCCTTTTTCATCATGTCCCAGATGACGGTACAGCATGATCCGATACCGGATCTGATCTCGTGAAGACTCGGAAGTCTCTTGCCGGGAGCAACCTGGTGGTGGTCGATTATCGCAATCTCCTTGGCATCGAACATGGTAACGTTGCTCTCACCGTACTGACAGTCGCAGGTCAAGAGCAGGTCGGGATTACCGATATTTGATGTTTCGAATTCGATGGGGATTTCGAGAGCCTTGATGAGGTATTCAAGATTGGACTTAGATATCTTTTTCTTGCCCGAGTAGATGAAACGGACCTTTTTCCCTTTTTCCTTAAAGTAAGAATAGAGAGCAAAGCCGGAACCAATGGCATCTGCGTCGGGGTTGTCGTGGCACTGGATGACGATATTGTCGAACTTGAGAAGATCGGACAGTTTCATGTTACGCTCCCTCATAAACTATGTTAATATAGTTACTGCCTTATTATACAATATGTGCGGGATATGAGAAAGCGGGGATTTGAGGTGGATATTCTGGTGCTCGGGGGAAGTTATTTCCTTGGACCGAGGTTTATAAAGAAGGCCCTGGATTCCGGTCACAAGGTGACCGTGTTCAACCGCGGCTCAAGACCTCTGAATGTTCCCGGTATAAGGGAGATCCGCGGAGACAGAAGTCTGGAAGAGGATCTTCGCAGGGCAGACGAAAAATATGACGCGACTGTCGACCTCTGCGCATATGTAAAGGGAGATATAAAGCGGGTCAGGGACGTTCTCGGAGAGCGTACCGGAAGATATGTTTTTGTCAGTACGGTTGATGTCTACAAAAGAGGAACCGGAAAGCTTCTTGATGAATCCGCGGAATTTGAAACACGTGACTTCGGCGGGGAAGCGGGTGCTTATATCCTCGGAAAGGCAGCTCTGGAAAAGGAGATCGCGGAAATAGAAGACCGGTGTGTATTAAGACCTTCTATAATATATGGACCCGGTAATTACGCTCCGAGGGAGAATATATATTTCAAATGGATAAGTGCTGCAGGACAGATACTTGAACCCTCGCCCGCGGACGGAACCTTCCAGATGGTCAGCGTGTCGGATGTTGCTGAGGCACTCCTTGCGGCGTGCGTTGATGATTCCTTCAGGGGACGTGCTTTTAATGTGACCCCGGATACGCTTCTTACATATGAGAGCTTTACGGAGTGTCTTAAGAAAGCGTGCGGATGTGATTTCGAGGTCATAAAGATCACACCTCAGGAGGCTGCGGCCGGACAGGTGCCTTTTCCTTATCCCATATCATCGGAGGAATCCGAAAGGTACGACGGAAGTGCTCTTGAGAAGACAGGATTTGAATATACAGACATTGCAGATGGCTTAAAAGAGGCCTGGGAGTTTTATGTACATAGCAGATAATTGGAAAGATTACGAAGTTCTCGATACCGGAAACGGGGAAAAGCTGGAAAGATGGGGAAAGTTCATCCTGGTCAGACCCGATCCCCAGGTGATATGGCAGACCGATCATAAGAATCCCGGATGGAAGAATGCAAACGGTCATTACCACAGGTCGTCAAAGGGAGGCGGAGAGTGGGAGTTCAAGGGACTTCCCGATGAGTGGAGCATAGGCTATGCCTTTAAGAGCATGGACTATGAGCTCACCTTCAACCTCAAGCCTTTCGCGTTCAAGCATACGGGTGTATTTCCCGAGCAGGCAGCCAATTGGGAGTGGACTTCTTCCATAATAAAGAAGGAAGCCGGAAAAAGAAGCGAAGGCGATCCCGTAAAGGTACTCAACCTCTTTGCATATACGGGAGGTGCGACCATGGCCGCACTGGCAGCAGGCGCAAGTGTCACACATGTCGATGCGTCGAAGGGAATGGTAGGCTGGGCCAAGGAGAACGCGGCGAGCAGCGGGCTTTCAGACAGACCCGTAAGGTGGCTGGTCGATGATTGCGGTAAGTTCGTAGAGCGTGAGATCAGACGCGGCAATAAATATGATGCCATCATTATGGATCCTCCCTCATACGGAAGGGGACCCAAGGGCGAGATCTGGAAGATCGAGGAAAGCATCTGGCCTTTCCTGGAAAACTGCGTAAAGCTTCTTTCGGACAGACCTCTTTTCTTCCTAATAAATTCATATACTACCGGACTCCAGGCGGGAGTGCTCGATCATATGATGGGCAAGCTGATCGTACCCGTGTTCGGCGGAAGCTGCGCTTCGGATGAGGTCGGACTTCCCGTGAGCGGAAGCGGACTTTTCCTTCCCTGCGGAGCAAGCGGAAGATGGCAGGCGTAAATGCGCCGGCAACAGATCGAATATATTAGGAGAAGATCCATTCTTTAATTGTGGTCATATAAGCTCCGGACCACTATAAATTGTGTTCCTGAACTCATTGGAAAATTTTTACAAAAAATCTTTAAAT
>JAGCRJ010000058.1 GCA_017964745.1 Lachnospiraceae bacterium | reverse complement strand
TGAAGCTCTTCCGCACCGGACAGAATGACATCTCCGATCTTGGGGAGCAGATAGAACCTGATGGAATTACCGTAGCAGTATTTGATCAGGGGTTTTCTCTGAGCGACGGTCATATCGCCGATTATGACGGCATTGATCCTGCCCGTGGAATAATCATCATTGATACGCTTTACGATCGCATCATAGCCTTCCTCTGCCTTGATGCGGTCGGTTATGACATACTTATCCTTCCTTGTCTCGAACTTGGCGGCAAGCGTATCCTGATTGGCATTTCCGTAGATAAGAAGAAGCTTTCTCGGAGGGAATATATGCCTGTAGATCTTGTTTGCGATAGGGATATAGATCAGCACGGCAATGAGCTGCTCGGTACCCATCATGATGAAGTACGGCAGACGGAAGGGCTGGCCCGCAAGGATCGAAAGCTCACCCCAGATGAATATATCCGCAAGCACGGTCGAGAAGAGCTGTGAGAACACGATCTCGGAGTTCTTCATATATCCGAGCCTCATTCCGCCGTACATATTCGAGATCAGGAAAAGAACAATTCCGTAGACCATGATCTCGAGCACGTGACCCTTGAAATAGAAATCTCTCAGAGGTTCAACTACGCTGTGCTGGAAATGGAAGTACCAGTGGAAACCGAAGGAGCCTATCTCGAGAGCAAGGCATCCCATAACAAGCGAAAGGTTGATCAGGCGCTTGGTACTCTCCATCAATTGCGCTTTTTGTTTTTGCTTTTCGTCTAATATCATTTCGTCTTCTTAATTATCCCGAAGAGCCTCTTAACACTCTTTGCGGGAAGGTATGCAAATATCAAAAGATTTCTTCTCTGCTTCTTCGTAAGGTACGGATCCCTGCGTATGAACCTCTTGTGGGACTTTACATTGCCGTAAACCTTGGTGTAGAGCCTGTTATCCCCGTTCATCTCGGAAACCGGGATATGAAGCAGAAGCCACATCGCCTGGACGAGGTAAAAATGCGCAGCCTCCTCTTTAAGCCCGGGATATTTCTTCGCCGCAAGCGCAAGCATCTTCTCGGCGTTCTCCATCACATTCTCATAAAAAGCCTGCCTGTACGAGCCGCGGGTATTGCTCTCAGTGCTGAGAACGATGTGGTAACCCGGCTCCCTGCAGACCTTTAGAAGCTCCAGCTTTTCGCTCATCTTCACAAGAAGGTCGAAATCCTCATTCAGCCTTCCTTCCGGAAAAGAAAAACCTTCGAAGAATTCCCTCCTGAAAAGCTTGGTGCAAAACGAACTGTCGCCGCGGTGAAGAAGGAGTGCCCTGAAGAAATCCTTTCCGGTCTGCTGCTCTTCATCCGTAAATCCGTCACCGAAAGCCTTGATGAGCTCTCCGTTCTCATTTTCCTCGCACGAAAGGATCTGGGAAACATCCGTCTTCGGATCCTCATCAAGAAGCCTTGCGAGGTTTTCGTACATATCGTATTCGATGTAATCGTCAGCATCGATAAACCCGATATATTCACCCGTCGCGGCTTTCAGTCCAGCATTCCTTGCAGAGGACGATCCGCCGTTTTCCTTATGTATCACCTTCACACGGCTGTCGGATGACGCAAAGGAATTCAAAAGCTCAAGGCTGTCATCCGTAGAGCCGTCGTCGACCGTGATTATCTCAAGATTCCTGTATGACTGCTTTAAGACACTGCCGACCGACCGCTCAAGATATTTCGCGGCATTGTAAACGGGTATTATGATGGATATAAGCGCATTTTCCATAATCGATTCATTATATCACAAAAAAGGGCTCAGGCATATGCCCGAACCCCCTTATATTCTTCTTTTTACTGCGTTAAAGCCCCAGCCGACGAAGGAGAAAACGCTTCTTGGCAGGGAAAGATGCTCTGATCTCCTGTACAGGTTCCAGATGCGGCGGGCGGCGTCCTTCTTGTCGGAGGACTGCGAATTACCCGTCCGGCGGTACAGCGTCAGGTTTTCGTACAGCCCAAAGGCCTTATAACCCTTTATGAGAAGCGCAAACCAGAGGGCGGTATCCTCGGATAGGATGTCCGGGAAAACTATGTCTTCCTTTTTCACGATCTGAGTATCGAAGATAACGGTCGAAGTAAAGATCGTGGTGTTACGAAGCGCCTGCGAATAGGTTATCGTCTCCGGCACCCTTACGATCTTGCCCAAAGGCTGAGCCTTTTCATCTGCGAATTCATATCCCGTAAAGGAAAAACCGCATTTTCTTTCTTCCATAAAAGCAAGCTGTTTCTTCAGCTTATCCGCCATCCAGAGGTCATCGCCGTCGAGGAATGCTATGTATCTTCCACTGCTTTCGCGGATCCCCAGATTTCTCGCACCGCATGCTTTGAGCTTTTCATCAGGCTCTATCAGCCTTATGCCGGCATCCGGGTGAGCTGCGATGTAATCGTTTATCACGGAAACGGAAGAATCGGTACTTTTATCGTCAACAAGCAGCACTTCCATATCGGGAATCCCCTGGGAAGTGATGCTGTCAAGCGTCGCCGTTATGTATTTTTCGAGGTTATAAACCGGAACTACTACACTTACCATGATCCTCAAAAGTTATAAAAACCGTACATTGTCTCAAAGGACATATCATTCTGATAAATTCCCGGGTGTGACCAGTGCATAACCCGGGATAAGATTCTCATCATCCGCCCACGAAGCAAAAAATGTTATCTCATATCCCGCTTCCTTAATGGCCGCATCATCGTATCCTCCGGGAGGAAGGATCACAACGGTCGCCCCCTGTTCAAAAGCCCTGCGGCAAAGATCCGCGGCAAGGTCCTTCTCACCGTTCGACACCTTTATCATATCATCATGGATGTCAATAAGCTCCTGCGAATAGAAACCGTATCTGTTCTTGGTAAGTCTTCCGTCCCACATATCACGTCCGTACAAGGTGAGCGCATTTCCCGAATATGTATGCAGATAGGCGATCATATCATCCGGAGCAAGTATTACCTGTTCGGAACCGCCGAGGAGCTTTTTCTCATAGACCATCTCGGCGATGAGCCGCTCGCTTTCTCCGGCATTCTCGGGTCTTCCGGAAGAGTTTTCGTTCCTTACGCCGAGTGATCCGCAGAGCAGGATCGCCGC
>JAGCRJ010000057.1 GCA_017964745.1 Lachnospiraceae bacterium | reverse complement strand
GCTCTTGACAGTATCGATATACACACCGTCCCTTAAAACGGTGATCGTATCGGACATCTCCAGAACCTCGGGAAGATCATGGGAAATAAATATAACGGTATTGCCCTCTTCCCTGATCCTCTTCATCTGCTTGTAGAGTTCGTCACGGCCCTCTCTCGAAAGTGCCGTGGTGGTCTCATCGATAACGACGATCTTGGGAGAAAAGTATGTTGCCTTAACTATCTCGACAAGCTTGCGGTCCTCGAAATTGTAATCATCGATCATATCGGGAGCCTTGATCTTGTCGAATCCGTACTTTTTCAAAAGCTCGTTTGCTTTTCTGTTCATCTCAGCGGTGTTCTTGATACCGAAACGTACGAACTGTTCCTCATGGCCGAGGAAGATATTCTCCGCAACGGTAAGACCGTCAAGCGTTCCGAGCTCCTGAACGATTATCGATATGCCTTCGTTATTCGCTTCGACCTGATTGGCGGGGTCGACCTCTTTACCGTCAAGGAGGAAGGTTCCGCGGTCCTTGTGATAGATGCCCGCAAGAGAATTGGTAAGGGTCGACTTTCCCGATCCGTTCTCGCCGATAAGCGCATGTATCTCACCCTTTGCGATGTTAAAGGAAACATCCTGAAGGGCCTTGGTGATACCGAAGGTCTTGCATACTTTCTTTACTTCAAGTCTTATATCACTCATCACTCACCCCTCCTACTTTACGATCTCGCCCTTGGCGACCTTGGTTGTCAGCATGACGATGACAAGAAGAGCAAGTCCGGTAATGACGTCCTGAACCGCGGTGGGTGCACCGAGTGCGATGAATCCGAAGAAGATGATGTTAATTACGAATTCACCGATGATGATCGCAGGGATCGGCATTCCGTATTTCTTGAAAGCAAGTCCGAAAAAGCATCCCATCGTAGGAACGAAGTTACGGCTCATCGAAGCCATTCCGGTAACCGCAACCATGGACGAACCGTAGCTGATGGTAAGAACCGCCATTACTCCCAAGAACGCACCGCTTATGATGAATGCGAGGACTTTGTATTTGTTGACCTTGATACCCATGTTCTTTGCAACGAATTCGTTGCTTCCGATCGCATAGGTATAGGTTCCTATCCTGGTGTAATTAAGGAGCAGGTATGCAACGGCAAATGCGATCAAAGCAAGGATCAGATTTCCCGGCATCTGTCCGAATGCGCGAAGATCGGAAGGAAGAGTCTGCTCAACTCCGCCCGCAATGAAATTCGCGACCGATTCGTAGATGAGTGCAAGTCCCGTTGTTACGATCATCGAAGGAATGCGGAGCTTAACATAGAACGCTCCGTTTAAAAGTCCCACGATCGCACCCGTAAGGATCGCTCCTATGACAAGTCCGAAATATCCGAGACCGAAACGGTTAGCGAATACGCATCCCACTATCGCAGAGAGCATTATGTTCGCACCGATCGAAAAGTCGAACATTCCCATGACCATTACAAAATAAAATCCCACGGCTCCCACTGCGGCAAGAAGTGATGCTTCGAAGTAGCTGAGCATATTCTTCGGAGAACCGAAATTATCCGGGGTTATCACCTTGAAGATACCCCAGGAAATAAGGACCATTAAAAGAAGTAAAAGATAGCCTTTGACCCCGCCCGATAATCTTTTTCCGGTGCTTTCAGCTTTATTCATACCGATAAACCTCACATTTTGAGAAAATAAGAGCCGGTACCGTCTGACGATACCGGCCCTCAGAATCTGTATTAACTTCCGGATCGTGCCGCCGCGTCTTCTATCGAAAGCTTGGCTGCCGCTGCCTTAAGTCCTTCCATGTCGAGGTTCGACATTGCAACGAGCTCCTCGGCTGTGTAAGGAAGCTGATCTACGAAGTACTTCTCGTAATCCTTGTAATCCTCTGCAGATGCAACATAGAGGTAAGGGAACTTGATGTCTTCGAACTTGCCGCCGAAGTCTGAGTAGTTACCGCGGATCGCATTGTAAACTGCCATGAATGCGAAGAGAGGATCGCAGTAATGTCCGCCTGATTCTCCTGCCATGGATCCGTTTGCAAGTCTGTCACCGAGGTCGGGGAGGAAGTCGGTTGATACGATGTCGATCTGTCCGGTCTTGCCTGCTCTTTCAACAGCTGCGATCGCACCCTGGAGAGGATCTCCGCCGCCGCCTGCAGGAATGAGTGCATCGAGATCGGGATTTGCGCTCATGAGAGCTTCAGCTGCCTTGGAGCCGCCTTCTGAAGATGTTCCTGCGTACTGGGGCTCTGAAAGGACTGCCTGGTCATCGGGATGAGCTGCGTTCCACTTTTCAACGCCTGCCTTGTATCCTTCCCATCTGCCGAGCCATGTAGCATCGCCCTGCTCCCAGCCGATGAGTCCGATGTTTCTGTCACCCTTCTCAAGAAGGATCTGTACGAGCTTCTCTCCGTTCTCGGGCTCGTTCTCATGAACGGCACCTACATAGTATTCGGAGTCGAGAGCTGCCTGATAGATATCCGCACTGTTTTCCTGAGAGATGATACGGAAAAACTGTGCGAGGTAAACCTGATTGTCGTTACATGTCTTGATAGCCGATGCCATCTCGGTATCCGATGAGTTGCAGATGATGATTCCCTGACATCCTGCTGCGCAAAGCTGTTCAACAGAAGCCGTAACCTTCTCTGAAACGTGCCCCTGGTCAACATACTGAACCTGAACTCCCAGGGCTGCAGCTGCT
>JAGCRJ010000056.1 GCA_017964745.1 Lachnospiraceae bacterium | reverse complement strand
CAGCTTCGCTGTATCTGTATCTTGGGAAGTATCTGGTGATATGAAGCGGAATCTCAGGATCGATCGAAGCAAGCCATTTTGCTTCCTCTTCCATATCTTCAACAGAATCATTCAGTCCGGTTACTATAAGCGATGTGATCTCAATATGGGAATCCTTTGCAGCCCTTTTTATAAATGCCTTTACCGTTTCAAGACAGCCACCGAGCTTTTCGTAAATTTCCGGTCTGAATCCTTTAAGGTCTATATTCATCGCATCGATGAAAGGAAGGATCTCTTCAAGCACCGAAAGTTCACATGTACCGTTGGTCACGAGTACATTCTTCATATTATGCTCATGCACAAGATTCGCGGTCTCCCTTACATATTCATAGCAGACAAGTGCTTCGTTATATGTGTAAGCAACCCCTATATTACCGTTCGGGACCTCATCAAGTGCTATGGAAAGGATCTTCTCCGGAGTTACGGTATAGACTTCCGGAATATCGCTCTCTCCCGCCTGCGCAATGTCATGATTCTGACAGAAAGGACAGTTCAGATTGCAGCCATAACTTCCCACGGAAAGGATCTTACTTCCGGGAAAGAAGAACGCAAGCGGTTTCTTTTCAATTGGATCGAGTGCTATCGAAGTGACCTTGCCGTAGTTTATCGGAACGATCCTGCCGCCCCGGTTTGCCCTTGCCCTGCACCTTCCGGTACTTCCTTCCGGCAGTCTGCAGTGATGCGGGCATACGGGACATACGGCTATGCTTTTCCCATTATCGTCATCATACATGACGGACAACCTCAAAGCGGTACATCTTCACACCGTTCTCGGTCAGATCCAGTCCTGCTTTCTGCCTTGCGATCGCGATCTGCTCCTCCACGGTATCGACCCCTTCGAGGTCGGGAAGAAGAAGTCCGCGCTTGTAACCCTTCTCGACTATAACTCCGTACTTTTTCACATCAAGCTGGTCGGGTGAATCAATCGGTTCTTCCGGACTGAGCACATCGACATTTATCTCAAGCGAACCCAGTTCCTCGGTTCTGATCGGATTGAATCTTGGATCCCTGGTAGATGCGGCGATCGCATTTGATACGATCTCTTCCGCAATATTCTTACAGGTGGGAGCAATGGTACCTATGCATCCGCGGAGCTTACCGCCTTCGTGGATCGATACAAATGCACCGGCTCTTCCGTTCTTCATTTCATCGGTAAGTTCATCATCCGAGGGGACATATACTTCGTTTTTGCTGATGATCAGATCGATGGTCTTCTTCGCAAGTTCAACGTACTTATCCATAGCTTCCTCCTTTTCAGGTTTGTGAATACGGCAGCGGATGGTATATGCAGAATCCGTAGCCTACACCAAATGTCGCTTCGTGTGACAGCTCTTTCGTTTCAAAATTGATTCCTTCAAATGCGCCACCCATGATCGTAAAGGATCTGTGTCCGCATTCCATAGACTTATCGAGAAGATCCGGATCGTATGAAGTAAGGGCTCCGAAATCACCCTCACCCATCGTCTTCATGATCATCTCATCATAGACAGGGCCCTCGGGAGAAAAACCATAGGGACCATCTTCCTTCTGACAATGACTTAAGTCTCCGCTTGCAACGAAGACACATCTTCTGCCCGTTTTATCGATCGCTCTTTTTATCGCTTTACCGAATTCAAAATGCGTATTCAGATCAAGACCTGAAAGTCCGATACGGATCAGCTTATAGTTTGTGTATCTTTTGTTTATGAAATAAAGAGGAACCGTGGTCCCGTGATCTAGAAGAGGATCCCTTTCGCCCTCAGTGCCCGCAGGCAGGTCTTCCTTTTCGCAGAGTGATTCTATCTCGCGGACCAGTTCATCATCATATGAGGCATTGAAGCGGACGTTACGGGCGCCGAAACGGCTGAAATCCCCGGCGGCTTCTCTTCCGGGG
Source organism: Lachnospiraceae bacterium (assembly GCA_017964745.1). Classification (GTDB taxonomy): domain Bacteria; phylum Bacillota; class Clostridia; order Lachnospirales; family Lachnospiraceae; genus AC2028. Next base: position 622 of record JAGCRJ010000056.1, on the reverse strand, counting down.
GAAATATGGAAATAATCCCTGTAAATGATCGAATGGGGAGAAGTAAGAATTATGGTATCGGGCCCTATCCGGGCAATATCCAAAGCAACCTCATCGAATGAGGCCAGAGTATCCGTGATCTTCTGTTCTTCGCCTCTGCCTATCTCCGGAACGGCGATCGGCGGATGAGGCACCATATATCCTGCAAGAAGCGGCATATCAAACCCTCCTGAATGCAATTGTACCATTATTTGGGTAGTTATGCCTTAAGATTTATATAGGATTTGCAATCTCAGGATTGCTGACTGAAAAGATAAATTTTGATAAATCCGGAACATAAATGATAAAAATTGATAAAAAATGATAAATCTGAAACATGAATGATAAAAATTGATAAATCGAGTCCGATCCATATCCACGGTTTTATAAAACTTTACAAATAAGAAATCCATTAAAGTTCAATTAGCAATTTTTTTATAGCCAAACCTATATATAGTCTGCGATTCTCTTTATTGTGCAATTTGTTTATTGTGCATTTTTCCATAATTTACAGCTAAATATCAGCTATATAAGATAGATTTGTTGCCTCCTTCTATTCCGGCACGGAAAGGAGGTGAGAACACATTGTCCAAAATTCTTATTT
>JAGCRJ010000055.1 GCA_017964745.1 Lachnospiraceae bacterium | reverse complement strand
TCAATTCCGTCATATGATCACCTCCGACATATCCTTTCTGAAATAGATCATATAATTATCAAAATTCGCATTTATTTCGCTAATTATTTTAGCATATTCTTCGGGATTTAGATAATACCTCCTAAGCGGTTTTTTCATACTCACCTCCGGTCCTCACAGACGAAAATAATCGAGATCCGGCCTGAATGCCGCAGCCTCGAGAATATGCCTGCAGCCTATATCGGGTACCCCTTCAATGTCCGCAATCGTCCTTGAAACACGCAGTATCCTGTGATATGAACGAGCCGAAAGCGACAATTCCATATACAGTTTTTTCATCATTTCGGATTCCCTGATCCCAAGCCTGCATACCTCCTCAAGATCATCCGCCTTGAGATCAGCATTGAACCTGTAACGGGTTCCTTTATACCTTTTGCTCTGCATTTCACGGGCTCTTTGGACCATCTCGGCCATCTCAGATGTCCCCAAACCGTTTCTTTCTCCCGTCATATCACTTATACCTACAGGTTTGAGTTCAGTGCACAAGTCAATTCTGTCAAGTATCGGACCGGAGATCTTGCCGAGATATCTGCTTATCTCATGTTCCGAACATCTGCATCTGTTCCTGTCGGGAAAATATCCGCAAGGGCATGGATTCATGGCACAAATGAGCAGAAAATCGGCCGGATACTCTACGGAATACTTCACGCGGGATATGGATATTCTTTTCTCTTCAAGCGGCTGCCGGAGACTTTCTATCGCATCCCTGCCAAATTCGGGAAGTTCGTCCAAAAAGAGAACTGATCTGTGGGCCAGACTGATTATTCCGGGCATTGGAACCGGTCCGCCTCCTACAAGCGCATTACTTGTGATCGTATGATGAGGTGCCTGAAACGACCGGTTACAGATCAGAGCTTTTCCTTTCGGCATTTTCCCTGCCACACTGTAGATAGATGTCAGTTCAAGGCTTTCCGCAAGCGTAAGCGGAGGCATGATTCCGGGAATCCTGCGTGCTATCATTGATTTGCCTGCTCCCGGAGGTCCGGTCATAAGAAGTGAATGAAACCCGGCAGCACTGATGACAGCAGCCTTTTTGGCTCTTTCCTGCCCTCTTACCTCATTAAAATCCGGTGCCGTAACACCTCCGATTTCAAACACTCCCTGAAGATCCGTATGCGTCGCAGGCAGGACTGATTCATCTTTATTTATCAAATAACTGATAACGCTCCTTAAGTCCGATGCACCTCTTACCTTAATCCCGGGAACAATCGAGCCTTCCGATGCATTGTCTGTCGGAACGATGCATTCCCGTATTCCCTCTTTTACCGCTTCCATAACAGCGGGTAATACACCTCTTACGGTTCTTATTTCTCCACCCAGTCCTATTTCTCCGAGAAAAAGAATACCTTCCGTACACTTTGCCGGCAGATACTCCATTGCAGTCAGCATCCCTATGCATATAGGCAGGTCAAATGCCGTCGTATCCTTTCTGAGGCCACCGGGAGAAAGATTTACCGTGATCCTCGAAGGAGGTATATTTATCCCGTTATTTTTGAGTGCGGATCTTACACGATCCTTCGCCTCCTTAACTTCGGTACCGGCCGAACCTACGATATTAAAAACCGGCAATCCGTTGGCAATATCAGTTTCAACATGTACGATCATCGCACCTATTCCGCGGATCGTTGCTGCTAATGTATCTGTAAACATACTTTTACCTCACGCATCAGTTTTTCTGCAAAATTGTCCGGGACTTACCTGAACGGCATAGCCTTCAAGACACAGTTCCATAAGTATCAGGCATATGCCTGTCTCACCGGGAGAATCGATCTTTTTTCTCAGAAGCTTAATATCTATGTCCTCCGCAGACAGAGGATACAAAGAAAGCATTTTGTATATTTCCAACTTATCCTTTTCAAGGCTGGGTTCCTGCTTTACATCTCCGGTAAATTTCCTGTGCCTTAAATCCGCCGGTTCGTCGTAAGCCGGTTTCATCAGATACTTAGCAGCATCCGTCTCGGCATATCCTTCATTCAGGATGGATGCATGTTCTTCAAAAAGATCGGCCATAAATATTTCCGGAGACAGGTAAATCCTTGCACCGTGACCGATAAGCCCGTTGGTTCCCGATGAAAGCTCATACGTCAGATTCCCGGGAGCCGCGTAAATATCCCTGCCCTGTTCAAGAGCCATATCAACCGTGATAAAGGTTCCGCTTCTTGTTCTTGCTTCCAGCACCACAACTGCATCGGAAAGTCCGCTCACAATTCGGTTTCTCGGAGGAAAATATCTGGCAAGTGCAGGTGTTTTGGGAGGATATGCGGACAGTATTCCTCCGGAAGCTTTCAATTTTTCGTACAACCCGTAATTGGAATCCGGATAACATATGTCTGCCCCGCATCCGAGCACGGCAAATGATGACCCTCCTGCGGATACAGCCGCATTTTGTGAGATTCCGTCAATTCCGAACGCCATACCGCTTATGACGTTTACATCATTTTCACCCAGTGCTGATCCCAGTTCATCAGCAAGCAATTCCCCGTATTCCGAACATTGCCTTGCTCCTATGACAGCAACGGAAAGCTTATTGTTTTCGGGTAATCTTCCTAAGTAAAAAAGCGCAAGAGGTGGATCGGGAATATATCTTAATCTTGCGGGATACTCTTTCTCCCAAGCAAATACGACTTTCATATCCGAACGCAGGAACTCATCATATTTTTCGAATATATCGTATTCTTTTCTGTAAGCAAGAAGTCCTCCGGGGTCAGACTTTCTGCCCGTTACAGTGATTATCTGCTCATCAGTTGCAAGGAATGCTTCCCTCGGGGATCCGAAAGCATTAAGAATAGCGGGAACAGGCCCCTGGCCGATCCACGGAACGGCATGAAGCCAGAATGCATAAACCCTTTCATCATCAGTGATGCCAAGGCTCATAATCTCATCGATGTTCAATTTTTTCCTTTCCGTCTTTTATATGGAAAAAGCGGGCGAATGCCCTTAGAATGCGTAGTTCAATAATAATTTGATAATCTTCCCCAGTCAAGAAGAAGATTTACGAAATACCGGGAAAAACAAAAATGTCGCCGGCCCCTTACTGCCGGCGACATTAATACGCTCAAAAGATTTATCAGATCTTGATCTCCATTGCATCGGGATCCTGTGCAAAGTGGATCGCCTGATCTCTGTCGATCTTTCCTTCGTAGAAGAAGTTGCAGATTGCTTCGTCCATGGTGATCATACCCATAGCCTTGTTGGTCTGCATTACACCCATGATCTGGTGTGACTTACCTTCACGGAT
>JAGCRJ010000054.1 GCA_017964745.1 Lachnospiraceae bacterium | reverse complement strand
GTTCTTCGGACTTGAGAAGGAAGCTAATCTTCTTGCCGACTACGAGGAGAAAAAGCTTGAGGAAGCGGTTGATGAGGTCAAGGATTCCTTTGCCGGAAAGAGAGTATTCCTCGGAGGAGGAAGCGTAAGAGTTGCGGCTGAGGCCATCGCGCTGAAGAAGATCGGACTTGATGTCATAGGGATAAGAGGGTACAACATCGACTCGAATGCAAATCCGGTATTCGATGATCTCGGTGAAGAGCTTCCCGATGTGCCGCTTTCGGTGAGCAACCAGGCCTACGAATTTGTAAACCAGCTCACAAAGCTGAAACCGGATCTTGTCATCACTCATAACGGATCGCATGCGATACCTGCGAAAATGGGATATCCCTCGATACAGCTGTTTGATGCGGGAGCTTCATTCTTCGGGTACGCAGGTTTCTACTATCTGGTTAAGAGGATCAGGTTTGCGCTCGAGAACAATAACCTGGCCAAGAATATAAAAGCTCATGCAGTATTACCTTATACCGAGGAATGGTATGAGAAGGATGCATTTGCATACCATAAAGAATGATCATAAGGAGTTAAGAAAATGCCGAAGTACAGACAGATCGCCATCTACGGAAAGGGTGGCATCGGAAAATCCACCACAACACAGAATCTGACCGCGGGACTTGCGGAAAGAGGAAAGAAGGTAATGGTTGTGGGATGCGACCCCAAAGCAGACTCAACAAGACTGCTCCTCGGAGGTCTTGCACAGAAAACCGTTCTCGATACGGTACGTGTCCAGGGAGAGGATGATATCGAACTCGACACGATCATGAAGGTGGGATTCGGAGGAACACTCTGTGTTGAATCAGGTGGTCCCGAGCCCGGCGTCGGATGTGCGGGACGAGGCATCATAACTTCGATCTCGACACTTGAAAATCTCGGAGCGTACGAGGAGGAGGATCTCGATTTCGTATTCTACGATGTCCTCGGAGACGTTGTTTGCGGAGGATTTGCAATGCCCATCCGTGAAGGAAAGGCTAAGGAGATCTATATCGTTGCCAGCGGAGAGATGATGGCTCTTTATGCGGCAAACAATATCGCAAAGGGTATTTCAAGATATGCCCAGTCCGGAGGTGTAAGACTCGGAGGCATCATCTGCAACTCGAGAAACGTAGATAATGAGAAGCCTCTTCTTGAAGCTTTTGCCAAGGAGCTGAACACAAAGCTTGTGTACTTTATCCCCAGGAACAACATCGTTCAGCATGCGGAGATAAGAAAACAGACTGTAATTCAATACAAGCCCGATTCATCTCAGGCAGAGGAATACAGAAAGCTTGCGGATGCGATCATCGAGAATGAGGATTTCACGATCCCCACACCCATGACCCAGGAAAGACTTGAAGAGATTCTTTTTGAGTTCGGACTTATGGATCTTCCCGAATACCAGATCTGATCATAAAGGAGAAGAAAAAATGAAATTGAGATTAGCAAGAAAATTATCAATGCTTGTATTGGCCACATACCTTGTGTGGACCCTGGCAGCCTGCGGAACCGCAATAAGCGGAACCGGTTCGGATGATGACTGCTGCGAACAGGAGACGGAGGATTGCTGCAATGTGGACCTCAGCGATGACTGCTGTGATGACGGAAGTGGAAATGCTGCTCTCGCAGAGCATGCCGGAACCGCCGATGTAAACTATGCAGAGCTTTCCGATGAGGAGCTTGAGGCACTTTACAGAGCTGAACCCGCAGCCGGACGTACGATACATATCGGTTACTCTGGCGGACTTTGCCAGGCTGCGATACCTGTTGCTCAGCACTACGGATTCTTTGAAGAAGAAGGTCTTACCACTGAGCTTGTAAGCTCCGATGACGCAAGAGATGCACTTGCTGCGGGCAAGATCGACACCTCGGCCGGAATGATCGCACAGTGGCTTACCTCCGTTCAGAACGGAGTTGATATCAGATTTACTCTCGGACTTCATACCGGATGTGCAGCTGCGGTTGTTCTTCCCGATTCCGGATACGACGGATTTGAAAAGGGAATGAAGATCGGTTTCGTCGGAGCATTCGGTGGCGTATACCACAACATCGCACTTAGATTTGTTGCTCATGACGGATTTACTTCCGATGATTTCACCTGGCTCGGATTCGATCAGAGCGCGATCCTTCTCGCACTCCAGGAGGGTGAGGTTGATGCGATCGTAGTAAGCGAGCAGCTCAGCCAGAAGTGGGTTGATGACGGTGATGTCAAGACCATCAGATCACTTACCACAGATGATGATTTCAAGAATGAGGCATGCTGTGTTCTCGGAATATCCGGAACATTCCTCGAGGAGAATCCCGTAACTTCATACAAGATAACCCGTGCGGTATACAGAGCTTCTCTCTGGATCGCAGAAAGCGAAGAGAACAGACTT
>JAGCRJ010000053.1 GCA_017964745.1 Lachnospiraceae bacterium | reverse complement strand
ATCTGTACCGGGTAGATAAGGTGTCCGATAAGTCCCGCGGGGACGATGAGAAGCTCATGAATCAGCAGTCCGCCGATAAGGGATACGGCCAGTCCCACAAGGGAGCCCAGTCCGAAGAGTATGAGCATTTCCCTCAGGATCATTCCGTAGATCTCGCTCCTGCCGTAACCGATGGATGCGTAGAGACAGTATTCCGAGACTCGGTTTCGCATAAAGGACACGTAGGCGATCATGACCATGATGGTTAGGATTATCATCACCGCAAGCATCACTCCGCTTACCACGGACACGATGGGGCCGATGACGCTGTCGTTATAAGTGGCAAGGTATTCAGGGTGGTCTATAACTTCATCCGAATCCTTGAGGGCGATGCCTTCCTCCCTGAGTATGCCGTGAAGATCCGCGGTGTCTTCGTCATTCAGGACCACTATGTACCAGCCGCTGTTGGTATAGCCCATGGGAGTTCCGACGGATATGAGGCAGTCGGAAGATATGACTCCCACTATCCTGAAGGTCTCACCGTACCAGTCATCCATGAAGTATCCGCCGATCTCATAATCCGAATTCTTCATAATGGTTGAATCCACCAGCATCTCACCCTCTCCGGAAGGGAGCCTGCCTTCCACCAGTTCGGCTCCCATATGATCCAGGAAAGCCGGTATCTCGTCCGCTTCGAGCAGGGGAGTTTCGAATGTAAAGTAGCCTATGACCGCGTTGTAGGTACACATGATGATCTGTGTGAAATACACATCATCTATGCCATCCCTTGCCCTCAGGTTCTCCATGAGCTGCTCCTGCTTTTCATCGTAGGCTGCGCTCAGCTCCTCATAGCTTTCATAGCCGTTCACATCAAGTCCGTATGATGAACCTGTAATGGACGCGTAGGATATCTTCATCGAAAGCTTATATATCAGCGGGGCGAAGCTTTCTACGCTTGTCTGCAGCAGCGCATACAGCATATACATCGCCATGAAGGAAAGACACAGGGCGGTGATCATCACTGCGCAGGGGCCCTTATTGTTCCTGACATATTTCCATGCCGAAAGTTTTGATCTCATCACTGCTTCTCCGAAATCTTTTTGTATCGTAAGTACATAGTAATTCCCATCCCCACATAAAAACAGTGACCGCAGTCATAAATTGCACCTGCAACATATGACTGCGGTCACACATTGATATACATCGCGGCTTATTTCAGGATCTTCCTGATGTCAGTTATATCCGCATTCGGAAGTATCTTCTCAAAATGCTTCACAAGGCGCTCATAGGATTCTTCGGGCGAGCGCTTGTAGACACTTCCCGTGAACTTCTTTCCGAAGAATTCTTCGGGAGTTGAATACTCCGCAACGCCCCAGCCGTAGGCATTACCGAAGCGGTCCGTCTCATACTCAAAGTTACTGGTGATCACATAGCACTGCTTCTGCAGCCTTGTGATCATGGTATCGAAGCCCTTCTTGCCGCCCTTGCCGTAGTTACCCAGCTTTTTCAATTTCTTGGACATGACCGGTGCATTGGCGCTGAGAAGATCGTACAGCTCTTTATCGTAGAAGGATGCAAGCCCGTCATCGTATCTTGCATCGAAGTCGTATCCGTCCCTTCTGTAATTGGCGAAATCAGGGAAGAACTTCGCACTCACATACATAGCCTTGCCGTTAAGGAACTTGCCGTATGCGCATTTCTTTTTCGAGATAACAGGTCCCTTCCACTCCCACGCGGGCCAGAAGCCGTTATCACCGTCATTGTACCAGCAGCCCTTACCTATATGCTCCTCTATAGAAAAGCCCTCTATCTCATTGGCAAAAAAAGGAACGAATCCGGCCTCGTCAATCAGATCCATAAGGTCCTGCATTGAACGTATCCTGAATTTTTCATTAAATGTCATATCGTAACCTCATCTTTGTCAGAACAGATCCAGCATGCTGTCCAGATAAACCTCTTCACGGACTTTAAGCCTGTATTCCGGTTTTGTAAGATAATGGAGAAGGAATTCAAAAACGACAGCGCTTCCGAGGCTCCTTCCCTCTATCTTGAAATTGGAAAAGCCCATAGGCATATATATTTCACGGATCTCGTCGGGGCCTATGTATCCCGGATTATTCATAGCATCGGAAAATCTGTATCCGCGCGACGCATTCGGAGATACGCACCTGTGATCCTCACACTCTTCTCCGAGGCTCTTCCTGCTAACATTCTCATAGCATTCCTTACGCACGTTGCAGTCAAAGGAACAGCATTCGTTGCAGAGGAATTCGGTTTTATCCTTATGCTCCGGCGACAGACCGTCCAGTTCCTCAAGTTCCCTGTTCAGTCTGAAATCGGGAACCACATATTCAAACTCTCTCCGGCTGAGTTCCTCTTTAAACTGCCTGAACTTCCTGAGAACCTTTGTCGTCGATGAAACATAATAATAGTCCGGATAATTCTTCCTGATATAGTCCATCAGAAGATCCGAATATATTATCACTCCGTTCCTTGCACTGCCGTGCTCGAAAAGAGAACAGAGCATGTTGCACTTTCTGTCGGAAAGATGCTTTTCTTCGAGAAGTGAATTACTGAAGGTAAGCCGTGAGGAAATGCCGTACTCATTCATCAGCGCATAAACCTCTTCCGGATCCGCATCACCGAATCCCACACGTCCTCCGCCCCACAGGCAGTCCGCGGGAGCTCCGTATATCGATCCGATCTGTGCATAGTCGAAAAAGTATTCCCTGTGCTCCCTGTAAAGAGGAAGGAATACTTTGTAGAGAT
>JAGCRJ010000052.1 GCA_017964745.1 Lachnospiraceae bacterium | reverse complement strand
TAATCACTGCGGCTCTTTTTGATGTTCTTTAGAGCTATATCAAACGATCTCATCGAGCTCACCTCCGAGAACAGTCGTCACATCAACGATCCTTCTGAAGAAATCCTTCCTCGACTCGTTTTTTTCCTTTACGATCTGGGTAAAGATCTGTCCGTCCTTGATAAACAGGATGCGTCCGGCATAGCTTGCCGAGAAGGTATCGTGAGTTACCATGAGGATCGTCGAGTTTCTCTCGGAATTGAGTTTTCCCAGACTCTCCATCAGCGCCTTTGAAGATCTCGAATCAAGTGCACCGGTGGGTTCATCGGCGAGAACAAGCTCCGGATCCGTAACAACAGCCCTTGCAGCGGCTACTCTCTGCTTCTGTCCACCGCTCATCTCATAGGGGAATTTATCGAGAACATCTTCGATGCCGAGAAGCTTTGCGATGTCACCGATCTTATCGTCTATCTTCGTATGATCTTCTCCTCTTACCGAAAGCGCAAGTGCTATGTTCTCACGCGCGGTCATTGTATCGAGAAGGTTAAAATCCTGGAAGATGAAACCGAGGCACTCCGCACGGAAACGGTCAAGCTCCTTACCCTTGAGATTAGCGATATTCTTATTCCTGATAAGAACCCTTCCGGCGGAAAGGGTATCTATGGTTGAAATGCAGTTAAGAAGCGTGGTCTTTCCGCTTCCGCTCGCACCCATGATCCCGACGAATTCTCCCTCACTTACGGTAAAGCTTAAGTCATTCAAAGCAGCGGAGATATTTCCTTTATTTCCGTAATACTTTTCTGCGTTCTGAACTTCCAAAATTACTGACATTTATTTCCTCCGGATATCTGCCTGCCGGTTTGCGGCCGGCAGGCATTTTGGTCTGTGTCTTATCAATGTGATGAACTTGTTGCAGCGGATGTTGCGACAACAACCATCATAACCTCCATTGCAATGATCGTCTGGATAGTCTCCACGATGATGGGGTTCTTCATTCCGTTTCCGGAAATGCCCTCACAATCGGCTGCGATGAGAGCGGCAAGCATAAGTCTGTCGGATCTTCCCATTATGGAGGCTCCCATGCCCTTCTTGCCGGCAAGATATCTTTCGGCTTCACAGATCTCACTTACAAGATCTTCGGGAGCTTTCGAGCTTCCGATAAGTGCGCCGAGGGATGCAAGTCCGTATTCTTTCGAATACTTTCTGTGGGCTGCTCCGAAAGCATTGTATATATCAAATACCTTACGGCACTTCTCGTCGGATGTTCCGTCCTGAAGAGTAAGGACCTCGGCAAGACCTTGGACCGAGTCGGAATGGCCCTTGAACACGGTCTTGAGAGCAGCGTAGTTTGCTTCCATCTCATCTATGATCTCATCCACGCTTTTATCCGACATTGCAAGGCATACGACCATGGGCATATCGGTGTTTGCGGTAAGCATGGGATGCTCTTTCTTCATGCGCTTCATTATATCATTGAACTTTGTGATGATTGTCCCGGCCTCGGATATGCGTCCCGCATCAACGATATTGACTGCGGCAATGACCATGAATGTATCCTTGGAAAAATGGCCTTTCCTGATCTTGTCATAAAGAGCTTTTACATCAGCGAAATACTTTTCGGGATCCTCTGAAAGTGCCATCTTGCTTACGAGGAAAAGTCTTTCGCTGCTCCTGAAGGGTGAGAATACTCCGCTGTTTTTCTTAATGATCGAAAGACATTTCTTCATTTTCTCCACATCGGCTTCTTTGTCCTCGGATGTATATACCAGACTGGACAGAACGCTCATGAGATTGTAATCCCATACGAACTTTTTGTGGATCAGGTTCTTATTTGCTGCAAACAGGTCACATTTTGCGATCATCTTTTCAGTCATTTTCTTATCTCCTTTTATTACGTTAGGATTTTGCCGGAAGGAAATCAGGCATAACCCGTATCTCCTCTCCGTGATACTAAGATAACAGTTTTCGTAAAAAAGTCACATCGAATAACCTTACTCCAACCTTACAGTTTTGTAAGGCAGAAAAAAGGGCGTACGGATGACCGTACGCCCGGAATTTAAAGCTCTTATTCTTCACTCTCAAGCTCGCCGGAATTGTATCTTGCGACGATGCTCTGTATCCTCTCGTTGGGATTGAGAAGATCGGATATCGAAGAATCGTGATTGAGTGTATCGATGATGTATGCGATATACTTACTCAGGTCGCAGCTGATATACCATTCCTTCTTAAGAAGCTCGGGAGTCTGATAGATCAGGTTCGTGGTAAGGATCCTCGAAATAAGTCCCTTTTCGTATGCTTCATCGAACTTGGAAAGTCCGCCGGTGAAAAGACCGAAGGTTGAAAATACGAAGATGTTTCTCGCATTTCTCGCCTTGAGTTCGGCAGCTACCTCAAGTACCGAATCACCTGAGGAGATCATATCGTCGATGATGATCATATCCTTGCCGGAAACATCGCTTCCGAGGAATTCGTGTGAGATGATGGGGTTCCTGCCGTTTACGATCTTACGGTAATCACGTCTCTTATAGAACATACCCATATCGATGCCGAGAACGTTGGCAATATAGATCGCTCTTCTCATTCCGCCCTCATCGGGGGAGATGACCATCATGTTATCGGAATCGATCTTAAGTCCCTTTACGTGACGGAGCAGGCCCTTGATGAACTGGTAGGGAACCTGTACTGTCTCAAATCCGCTTAAGGGAATAGCGTTCTGTACCCTGGGATCGTGTGCATCGAAGGTGATGATATTGTCCACACCCATGCGTACGAGCTCCTGAAGGGCGATCGCACAATCGAGTGATTCACGTGCCGTTCTCTTGTGCTGGCGGCTCTCATACAGGAAAGGCATGATGACCGTGATCCTGCGGGCCTTACCGCCTACCGCTGCGATGATCCTTTTCAGATCCTGGAAGTGATCATCCGGTGACATGTGGTTTTCATGTCCGCAGAGCGAATACGTTTCGGAATAATTGAGTACATCTACAAGAATGTAAAGATCGGTACCTCTGACGGATTCAAGGATCTCTCCTTTTCCTTCGCCGGAACCGAATCTGGGAACTCTGGCTTTAAGAAGGTATGAATCTCTCTGATAACCCGAGAATGCGAGCGAACCCTTGTGCTCACTCTCTCTTTCGGAACGCCACTTGACCAGGTAAGAATCCACACGCTCCGCAAGACTCCTGCATCCGTCAAGTGTTATTATCCCGAGTGAACCTACGGGAATACTTTCGAGATTTCTTTTTTCTTCACGCTTGGGCATTTTTATCTCCTGTTAAATCGCGGATCTGAGATCGGGTCCGCACATTTTTAACACATCATAGGATCCGGTTATCCTTGAGAATATCCTGTCGGAATATCGGTCCCTCAAAAGAGGCAGCTCGAGGTTGGTGGATATGATCACAGACTTCCTCGCATTGAACCTCTCATTGATAATAGTAAAAAGCTCTGTCCCCACAAAAGAATTAGTCATCTCTGTGCCGAGATCGTCGATTATCAGAAGATCACACGAATAGATACGATCCCGTATTGCTGCGGCGCCGGCCGCATCCCCTTTGGCAAACTGCGCTTCGGCGAGATTGTCGAAAAGTGTCTTGGCGCTCATATAGACAACACTGTGATATGATGCCAGAAGTTCCGACGCAATGCAAGCCGAAAGAAATGATTTGCCGGTACCTACTGTACCACAAAACAGGATATTTCGATAGTCCGTATCAAAGGAAGCTATGAAACTCCTGCAGATATCGGCCGCTTTGAGGAAATGGGCCTTTGTTTCCTCATCCATCATATCCGTACGCATTACGGAGAAATTATTCTTTTCAAGGATGCCCGCCATGCCGGATTCTTCAAGCAGGATCTCGGATTCCCTCTTTTTAAAGCATCCGCATTTTTCGGCGGGACCGTCCTCCCTTTCGATAAAGCCGGTATCACGGCATTTGGGACAGGTATAGATCCTTTCACGATAGCCCGGGTCTATTCCGTTATCGGAGATGAGCTTTTTCCTTTTTTCGGAAAGCTCGTCGCGCTTTGCCTGTAGAGATGAAGGATCCGTTCCCCTGACTTTCGCAAAAGCAAGATCCAGCTCAGCCATCGTCAGTTCTTCGTCGTATTTCCTGAGTTCGGGAAACGATGTATAGACCTTCTCAAGTCTCTCATCAAAGAGTCTTTCGTTCTCTCTCCTGATCTCGCCGTATTCGGCATTCAGTTTATCAAAGGAAGAATTCCCAAGTCCCATAAATACTCCGTCAGTTCTTTACTATCTTCTTCTCAAGCTCGTCAAAATCGATATCCCCTCTCTGGGAGAATCTGTTGAAGCCGTTCGATGAATTCACACCTGCTGCGGATCTGTCTCCGGAAGAAGTCTTCGCCGAAGACTTCTTCTCATGCTGTCTGTCCAGATCCTGTACATCGCTGATCTTGCCGACGCCCTTTTCCTTCCAGTTCTTAAGGATGCTGTCCGCATACTGGAAGCGGTTCTTCTCCGTTGCGAGTACGGTTCTTTCGCATGCCTCGAGGATTATATCATCGGCGAAACCGTATTCGCATACCCATCTGTTTATGTAAGAGACTTCGGTCTTGGTCGGTGTGTTTCCGGTCTTTCCGAGCTGTCTCATGATCTCATATACTTTTCTGTCGTACTTTCCGGGAAGGTTATCCGCCTCTTCGGGAGTGGTGACGCCCGCTTCCTTCCAGCTGATGGCAACCTTTTCGATATAGCGGAAATCGGATTTATTCCTTTCCGTACAGTACTGGAGCAGATGATCGAACATCTCATCCGAAAAACCGAGTTCCTCGCAGATATAGATAATGGTGCTTATATCCGAAGGAGAGAGCGGCTTCTTTCTGTAAACTTCCGCAAGATAGAAAATATCTATGCCGCTTTCGGGACTTTCATGCGATGCCTTGAAAGCCTTGACCTGTGATGCGGAATATGAAGGCTTGATGGGTATGACGCCTTCCACGGGAGCTGCGCTCTGAGGGGCTGCAACAGGCTGAGGCATATGTGTCGACTCAACGGTGGGTCCCATCTTTTCAAGCTGGCAGATGTTCTTGAGATGAACACCTGTGACCGATCCGTTCTCGTCGAGATCAAGGTCCAGTAGCTCCTTGTCCTTCCAGTATTTAAGCGCCCTGAGAACATCCTTCTCGGTATAATTAAATCTGTCAGCTATATCACCCACGGATGTCTCGAGATGTGCATTCATCATGCGTACAAGGTAAAGATATACCTTGAGCTGCGCATCGTTTGCATCCGTCATGTAATAGTCGATGAACCTGTTGGAAAGGATCGTCGCGTTGATGTAGCTGTCCTGATAGATTGTTAAAGCACCCAAGAGATATGACCCCCGATCGCCGCGAGATTTCGAAAGAGCGGCGATACTATTTATAGCACATACCCGGGGCGATTTAAATTGGACAAAATGACGATTTGTCCCGGGCTGCGGGACAGCCCAAAAATGCGGTAAAAAAAGTGGATAAAGTGTATTTGTGGATAACACATGTTAGATGTGCATAAACCCGATATTTTTTTATCCACAGGATAATTAAATAATCCACGGTATCTTCATTTTAGCTGAATTGAATATCCGTGGATATGGTGGAAAACTATTTGATCTGAAGCAGATACCGCATTTTATTCACATCTCCGGCAATTTCAGTTATCAACATATCTTCCTCTTGTTTATTTTTTCATGAAGCGGTTCAGGTTTTTCAGAAATTTTCTTTAACCACGTCCCTGAGCCACTTGTCCGCAGGTCCCGCGCTCATAAGCACAACCAGGAGATCTTCTTTCAGGCACTTCCGGATCTCGTCAATGAGCCTGTCATCCTGTACGGCCGCTTCGGCTATATCGCTGTTTGAAAGCTCGGAGATAAGTTCTTCGGGCGAAAGAACGGACAGACCGGGATCCTCACGAACCAGATAGGTGGGAAGCCAGTATATCTTATCCGCCTTCAGAAAAGCATTCTTATATCCGGCCTTCACCTTATGCTGTCTGGCATTCTGATGAGGCTGGTAGATCACCGCAACACCCTTCTTCCCCAGAGCCGAAGCTTCCTCGGAAGCAATCTCGACAGTTGCCTCGATCTCTTCGGGATGATGAGCGTAGTCCGTATAAATTCCGTCGGTCAGTTTTTCAAAACGGCGTCCCACTCCCGGAAAAGCATTCAGAATATCTATAAGCTCTTCATCGGATGCATCACATATCTTCTTAAGTGCGTGCAGCGCCGCAGTTGCATCACGCCTTTTGACTTTACCCGAAAGCGTAAAACGGGGATCGATATCTTCTATGATCTCGGTATCTTTACCTTCAAGGAAGGACATATCGCGAGGTGCCGCACCGGGCTCCGCAAATATCACCCGGTCGCTCTGGGCTTCAAACTGCTCAAAAGCAGCTCTATAATCATCTTCCGTAGGATAGATATCCTGATGATCGTACGAAACAAAAGTGATCACACTTAAGGCAGGATGATAATTCAGGAAATTCCTGTCGTATTCATCAGCTTCGTAAAGGAAGAATCTGTCTCCCCTTTTGTATGAACCCGAAGGTGCAAAATTGATCGTGGTTCCGACAAGGTATGCGGCGGGAAGTCCCAGTCTGAGCGCTGCCCAGGTGAGCATGCTGACCGTGGTGGTCTTGCCGTGTGTGCCCGCGACCGCGATCATTTCAAGTCCCAGTTTGTCGACCAGATGAGCCGTGAGTTCATCACGCTTGGTGCATTTGATACCCAGCTTTCCGGCCAGCTTCAGCTCCGGATGATCCTCCGGAAGCGCGGAGGTGTAGACCAGCCAGTCTATACCCTCCCCGTCAAACTTCTCCTGAAGATACTTTCCGTCCTGATCACCGATATAGAAATCTATCCCGTTCCTGCGGAGTTCTCCGGTTATCGCGCCCTCGGCCCTGTCCGATCCCGTCACATGAATGCCCGCATCAAGCGCCATAAGTGCAAGAGGTCCCAGGCCGGTTCCCGATATTCCGGATATATAAATGTTCATCTCAATGCTCCTTAGATATATTCCGCATAGATCCCGATCCGATAACGATACTTATGCGGAAAAGTAAAAAACGGTAGACATAAAGCGATTTTTAAGATATTATCGCTGTTAGTGCTCTTTAATAAATATATTATACCATTTATTACAAGAGCAGACCAAAGTCAGTTCGAAACCTTCCTGACTAAAAACAAAACTAGAGGAAAAGAAAAATGAACAAAAAAGTACTTTATCTTACGCAGGGCGCGATCATCGCGGCTCTGTACACCGTCCTTACCGTTCTGGCGGGTTCCCTGAACCTTGCAAGCGGTGTCATCCAGGTCAGATTCTCAGAAGCCCTGACCATCCTTCCGGCTTTTACGCCTGCTGCCATTCCCGGACTTTTCATAGGATGCATTATCAGCAATATCCTTACCGGATGCATGCCTCTTGATGTCATCTTCGGGTCGCTGGCAACACTTATCGGCGCAGTCGGAACTTACCTGCTCACACACAAAAAGAAAGACGGAGAATGGGCTTTCAAGCAGGGTAAAGCTTCAGCAATACTCACACCCATTCCTCCCATCCTTGCAAACACGCTGATCGTTCCCTTCGTCCTTGCATATGTATACGGCTACGAAGGAACCATTCCCTTTTTCATGCTCACTGTAGGCATCGGCGAGATCTTAAGCTGCGGCGTGATCGGCCTGGTACTTTACAGTGCCCTGTATCCGAGAAGAAAGCAGATATTCGGATAAACACAATATGACCGTACAGAAAAACCGTTACGTTAAGTAACGGTTTTTTCAGGTTGTGAACATTAGTCTTTTTGTGATTGATAACTTTTCTGAGCGCTACGCTTAAGATCCGGAGTAAAGGAAAGAGCCTTTGCCGGGCAGTCCTCCATGCACTTTCCGCAGCGGATGCAGTCTGCGTGGTTGCATTCCTTTACCGGATCGAGCCGCATGGGACATGCCTTCTTACAGGTTCCGCAATCTACACAAGTATCCTTGTCAAACTTTATACGGATCAGGGCTATCCTGTTGAAGAGCCCGTATATGGCACCGAGAGGACAGATAAAACGGCAG
>JAGCRJ010000051.1 GCA_017964745.1 Lachnospiraceae bacterium | reverse complement strand
GCTCTCTTTTCGAGGATGTTACCATTTCTTATTATGGCGATATAATCACCGGATGAATTTCTTATTATCTTATCGGCTTCGGATGCGTCAATGCCGCACAAAGCACCGATGGAATCCGCTTTACAAACCTGCTCCCTGACGGATTCAAAAGTCCGTGCGAAAAGATCAGCACCCCTGTCTCCGACGATGAACGCGGTAAAGGAAGGCATATCCGAGAGCCTTCGGGGCTTCTCGTACTCTCTGTCCAGAATGCGCACAAAGCCGTCCGGATCATTGGAATAATACTTTCTCAGATGCCAATGACGCATCGTGGCAAATGTCTTACGATGGAAATATGCTATATGGGTCTCTTCGGGAAAAAAGGACCAGAAAAGCGCAGATATTTTGCTTTTAAGATTATCACCGGACATACGGCTATTTTACCATAAGTGCCGTAAAAGTGGAACGAGGACGGGTGAACGAGGGGACGGTTCCTCCGTTCACCCCCGTCCCCTGTTTCAAAATGAAAAGGCCGGAGCATTTAGCTCCGGCCTTTCCGGCGAATCTACTCACAGGAGAATATGGTCAGGGGAATTATCCCTCAATAGCTATGTACTTATTCTGTGTCCTGTCGGGAAGTGCTTCCTTCTTGGGCACGGTGAGTTTAAGTATACCGCTCTTGAACTCAGCCTTGATGTCTTCCTGAACAAGTCCGTCGCCGACATAGAACTGTCTCATGCAGCTGCCCGCATAACGCTCCTTGTGGATCCACTTGCCGTCCTTTTCATCCTCATCCTTGTCAAGACCCTTGGATGCCTGGATGGTGAGGTAACCGTTATCAAGTGAAACCTGGATCTCATCCTTGTCGAAGCCCGGGAGATCGATGTGGAGCTCATACTCCTTATCCTTCTCCTTGATATCGGTCTTCATAAGGTTGCCGGCATGATGGCCGTAGAGCTTCTTCTCGGCTTTCTTCATGTCTCTGTCGTTCCATACAGGGAAATCAAAAAGATCATCAAAAAGATCGTTGTTATAAATGCTAGGGAACATCATCATAAGTCATTCCTCCTTTGTATCAAGCGTCCTGATGTGCCGTTATGGTCACCCTTGAGTTATCCGAACGCTTTGTTTTCCTTGTTCTAGATGCAATATAACACGCATTATTAGCACTGTCAAGAGGTGAGTGCTAATTTATTTCTAAAAAAATAATTAAATCGCCCGAAAATCCCGTAAAATGCCGTAAATACAAGAAAAAACGGGCCCGCCAAAAACTCGGACCCGGCTGTTTACGGATGATCACCCGAATATCTTTAATACATCATCAATCGTGGAAACCAGAAGAACTGACTTTTCCAGATATTTTGCGGCTTGTTCTTCGCACAGGTCCGCGTCTTCTTTTGAGTCGCCATACACCGAAGTATCTGTTATAACGCGGCCGTTTACGGAATCGAATGAATATACAATCAGCCTGCACTCCCAGCTTCCCTGTCTTAAAGTAGGCGGAAAGTATTCGACCAGATGAGGCCTTCCGTCAATTTCCGCAATATAAAAACTGTTCTGACCGCTATACGGCAATCCGAAGTCTTTGCACAACAGTGTCTTACCGCTGTCATCATTTACTGTTATCACCCCGGGAACGGCGTTTCCATCCGTCAATATCCGGCTGTAATCAACAGTGACCGTTTCCGGTTTTCCGTTTCCGTCAAAGTCACATTCGCAGGAAATGATACCTTTGCCGGAAGATATGGAAACACCGCTTATAAAGGTATCCGCCGGAATCACTGTCGGATAAATAATCTGTGGTCGGACATTAGGCAGGTCGAACTCCGCATACATTTCGTATATATCCGACCCTTCCGGACCTCCGAAATCTATAACCGTTTTATGAAGCATATAGTGTCCGTCAGGCAATTCACCGTACAGATAATCCCACTGCGTGTGCATTACCGTATCATCAGCCTGGGCAATGATATATGCCATATCGTTCCAGACAACCGGATACTCCGTCTCTATAAAAGGAATATCCTCCCACTCGCCTCGTGAATTCAACACCTTAATATCAAATCCCTGCCCGGTCTCAAGTTCCCACCTGATATCTCCGTCCTCCTGACTGAATATCACATCACATTCCGTCGGAGTGATATTAATGACGGACATTGTAAGACCTATGCTTTCCGCGTAGTTTCCGACATCCGGTCCCGTTACGGTCACGGGCGCGGAAGCCGCTCCTTTCGGTTTAGTCACCATGAAAGAGTATCTTGCGGTATTATCGAACCCGTTTTCATTCTTCCACTTTGCGGAGACTTCGATGACCACTCCGGTTTCATTCGGAAAAATAAAGCTGTGCGTATCGTAAGAATACTTAAGTACGGAGAAATCGGACTCATCGATATCACCCTTGGTGGCATATTTTTCATCCCAGCATTTTATAAATACCTCGTCCGGTTCGACGGCGAAATCAAGCCTTATCTCATCATCATAAGGATAAAGATAAAACACCGGTCTGAGATCGGATAAATACAGGGGATGCATGCTGTCAGCCAATTCACCGGAAATCATGCCGTCCTCATTAAGATGGTACCATGAATATGTACCCAGCATGGCTTCATGAGAATCGCCAACGTATGTGACCGTAAGTACGGGAGGTTCCGTCATATCATACTCTTTAGCGGCAATCGGATCTGTTTCCGCAGAATCTCTTTCTTTCTCAGGGCGGGTCAGAAAACAGACCGCCAGGACAAGGCAGGCAACGATCGATACGACAATGATCCAGAAGGCCGGCTTCTTATAATTCAGTATACCTTTTATCCTGCTCTTCACTCCCGTTTCTCCAAATGCAAGAGGACATGCGGCAATGATCCTCCTCTGTGCGTTGCAGTCAAGAAGTGCCTGTGAATATGAATTGGCATATTCTCTGTCCTTATCACGGATGACCTTCTCATCACATGCATATTCTATGTCCCTGCACAACAGGATATATGCGATCCAGCATAGCGGATTAAACCAATATACGGAAAGAATGATATAGCCGAGCGGTTTCCAGAAATGATCTCTTCTTTTAAGATGCGCATTCTCATGAGCAATGACATAATCCGTTATCTCCCTGCTGATTCCCGAAGGTATATAGATCACGGGACGGAAAACACCGAGAATAAACGGAGATGCAACTTCATCGCAGGAATAAATTCTGTCTTCTATCCTTTTCGATGCACGCACCTTTCTCTTCAGGAGAATATAACTGATGAGTGCATACGCAAGACAAAGGATAACTCCGGTACACCATACGATTCCTGCCATGTACATCACTACCTGAATGGGATTGGCGCTGTCGCCGGGCTGCGGGGAAAGATTGGATTCCATTACCGGATTTACCGCCGTATCAATATATTCAATCCCAGAATTAATATGAGGACTGGATTCCATGGCAATATTATCCGGGATCACCTCATTACTCGGGATCAGACTGAGAACACTCTCCGGCGAAAAAGGGATCACCAGCTTTATTGCCACAAGTGCCCAAAGAAGACACATACTCCATTTTGGTGCCTTCCTCAAAAGAAATCTCAGGACTATGACAGCAAGGATCAGCCATGATGCACTAAGTGACATATTTAATATTTTTATAAATACATCGCTCATATCATTTCCTCTTTTTATGTTCGTCGATCATTTTCTGTATCTGATCAAGCTCCGACTTCGTAAGTTTCTTTCTTGATGTGAATGCGGCAATGAATGCGGGGAGCGATCCTCCGAAAGTTTCATCAACAAATTTCTCACTCTTTGAAGCATTGAACTGTTCCTTTGAAACAACCGATGTGACTGTGCCATTTTCGTTTTTGAAAAGTCCCTTCTCACAGAGTTTTCTGAGGACCGTATATGTGGTCGACTTCTTCCAGTTAAGCTCCTTCTCGCATATCGCAACAAGCTCACCCGAAGAAACAGGTTCATTCTTCCATATGATCTCTGCAAATTCTAACTGGATCTCGCCAAGTTCTATTTCCATAAAAACTTCCTCCAAAATGGTTTACTCGGAATAAACTACAATTAGTCTATTCCGAGTAAACCTAAATGTCAATATTTTTCAATCCGCAAAAATCATATATACCGGTTTCACAGATCCGAAGGATTTATCCTATATGCTTTAAATATATCACTCTTCCGTTTTTGATATAAATCTCGTAATCACAGCACTCTTCCACGCGTTCGGGATCGTGTGTGGATACGAGTACGGTGCTGCCCGATCACTTAGCTTTGCCCTGGTTGGCAACGGCATCCATCTTGGCCTTGAGTTCTTCCTGATCTCCGAGGTAATAATGTCTGATAACCTTGAAATCATCATCGAACTCATAAACAAGAGGAACAGCGGTGGGGATATTTACTCCCACTATATCTTCGGATGAAATATTATCGAAATACTTAACAAGCGATCTGAGCGAATTACCATGTGCTGCGATCAGAACTCTCTTGCCATTTTTCATATCCTCTTTGATCGTTTCCTCGAAGAAAGGAATGACTCTCTCGATAGTGGTCTCAAGACTTTCATTCCCCGGAAGAAGGCTCTTATCAACATCGCGGTACATTGCCTGCTTGGTGGCACTTCTGTCATCATTATCATCAAGCTCAGGGGGCTTTACATCGAATGACCTTCTCCAGATCTTGACCTGGTCTTCACCGTATTTCGCGGCGGTCTCAGCCTTGTTGAGACCCTGAAGTGCACCATAATGACGTTCGTTGAGCTTCCAGGACTTCTTGACGGGAAGCCAAGCCCTGTCCATCTCATCAAGTGCGATATTCAGAGTATGGATTGCTCTCTTCAGATAAGAGGTGTAGCAGACATCAAAATCATATCCTTCCTTTTTAAGGATCTTTCCCGCATTTGCCGCTTCCTCACGACCTTTATCGCTGAGATCAACATCCATCCAGCCGGTGAACAGATTAAGTTTGTTCCATTCACTTTCACCGTGTCTCATAAGTACAAGTTTCATCATAATAATCCTTCTCCTTTTCCCGCCGGACCGGCGCTTTTGTTCTCTCGATAATTTGGTTAGCCGCGGCTAACTATTAGCCATTATTTTACTCCGCGCCCGGCGGAGTATACATCCAATAAATTTCGCTGCTTCATTGAAAATCGTACATATCATGTCGTATATTTTATATACGGTACTGTCTCAGTTATCCACGGTATAGTCCGAATGAAACTCAAGAAGGCGATTATATGTCTCATCGCTGATCACATGCTCGATCAGGCATGCATCCTTAAGTGCCGTCTGCTTACTTACTCCTATCCGCATAAGAACCTTTCCGATAAGTTCATGCTTGTTGTAAACATTTTCAGCTGCGATGTGTCCCGATTCGGTAAATGTAACCATTCCGTCATCATCAAAAACTATCATTCCGTCACTTACAAGTTTTTTCATCGCATAGCTGACGCTCGGTTTTGAAACATTCATCGATCTGGCAATATCAACGGACCTGACCGTTTTATTCTCTTTTTGAAGTATCAGGATTGTTTTCAGATAATCTTCCAGAGATGATGTCATCTTCATCACACACCTCAAATTCAGGCTTTTGTCTCAACAGATACAACACGGTAATCCAGATCACTGATCACACGGATGATCTCCTCATCGGAAATATCTTTTCCGAGTTTCACTACAGCTTTTCCCTTTTTCCCGTACACGATAGCATTTACCCCGTCCATCGAATTCAGGGCATTTGCAACTCTCGTATAGCAATGTTTGCAGTGCATTCCGTCTATCTTCACTGTTTTCACCGCTATCACCCCGGAGAGTTTTCCGGGCTTGATCCTGACTTCGGATCCTCCTCCCCCGCAGCACGATCCCTCGCCCCTAAAATGAGAGACCGCGCCTTTTACGGAGAAAAACAATACGAATAACAGTATGAGTATAATGATAAGATTTGATAGAAACGAACCCATATATACACCCCAAGGTTAAGTTAGCATATGCTAACCTGTTTATGAAACAAAGGGACGACCCCTGCCGTTTTCAAATCAAAAATGTGAGTATCAGAAAGATTTTAGGAGGTGTGATTTGAATGGATCGTCCCTTGATTCAACATTAGTTTTGATGCTTTATGAGATCACATTCCGGAACAGTCAGCCTTATTCTTCGGGCAGTTTCCCGCCATGGGGCATCCGATACAATGCCTTCCGTTCTTCTTTTCTTTGTAGATATAAAAGCACGCAGCGGATAATGCGATCACAAGTATCAATATGATTATTATATTTGCAAGCACCGGGTTCATTATCCGCCTCGTTTCTTATCAGCCGAGCTTATACTCGGCAGCGATCTTCTTATTGTTGCTTCTAATGATAACAGTAATGACGGCCGCAAAGCAAATCACAGCGATAAGTCCGCCGATAAAGCCTGCACCAAACGATCCGCTGACGATAAGTGTTCCGATCTGATATACAAGGAAGCCTACGGTAAATCCGGTTGCCAACTGAAGTCCGATAGCGCCCCAGAGCCACTTTGCCGATTTCATTTCGGAGTTCATCGCTCCGAGTGCTGCAAAGCAGGGAGGTGTATAGAGATTGAACATAAGGTATGCGAGTGCAGCTACCTTGGTGATACCCATTACGGCAGCGACGGCATTTCCCTCACCGATAAGTTCAAGCTCTTCCGTATCGATGAAATTGGTGATGGCAAAGCAGGTAGCAATTGTACCGACAACGTTCTCTTTTGCGATGAAGCCGGTGATAGCCGCTGCAGCAAGCTGCCATGATACGATACCGACAATGGGAACAAGAAGAAGTGCGAAGGGACCTGCAACACCTGCAAGGATGGAAGTATCCTCCATTCCCTCTTCGACTGCTTCAAAGTGCCAGTTGAAGGACTGCATGATCTGAACAACAGTGTTACATACAAGGATGATGGTTCCTGCTTTGATGATGTATGCCTTACCGCGCTCAAGCATGCTCTTGAGTGCGAATCCCAGGCTGGGAACCTTATATTCGGGAAGT
>JAGCRJ010000050.1 GCA_017964745.1 Lachnospiraceae bacterium | reverse complement strand
TTTTTTAGGGAGGTTTTTGTTATGAAAAAGCTCAACAGAGTTGCTTCTGCAATTCTTGCCGGCCTTATGACCGTTTCCCTTTGCGCATGCGGTGGCAACACCGGATCAGGCAATACCGGAAATGGCGGAAGCACCGGCACCACAACCGTATCCGAGAGCGGAGCAGTTGTGATCGATGTCTACAGAGACTGCTTCAACCTTGCAGCTGTAGATGATGCTCAGGTTAAGAAGGTAGAGGATGCTATCAACGCTTACATCGCTGATAAGATCAACGTTCAGATCGTTCTTCACGACATCCCCAATGCTGACTATCCCGACAAGGCTAACCTTGCTATCAACAACAAGGAAGTAGACCTTCTCTGGACCGCAGCCTGGATGGGAACCGTAGGAACCAAGGATCTCTATGCAGCAAACGCTGTTTATGACATCACCGATCTTCTTCCCGGAACCGCACTTTATTCTTCAATGGATGAGAACACCTGGAAGGCTTCTCAGTACGGCGGAAGAAACTACTACATCCCCGTTTACAAGGACAACGTAGAGGGATATGACTTCATGTTCCGCGGCGCTCTTGTTGATGAGTTCGGATGGGACACCGCAAGCGTTAAGAAGCTTGCTGATCTCGAGCCCATGCTCGCTGATGCAAAGTCTGCAGGAATCAAGTATCCTTTCCTTACCCAGAAGACCGCTATGTTCTACAGATGGTACATCGATGAGTTCGATTTCTTCACCGGCGACAACACCTCTGACTGGGTTGCTGTTGACAGAGACACCAACGAAGTAGTTAACGTTATCCAGACTCCCGAGTACAAAGAGTTCGTAACTCTTATGTGCAAGTGGGCTGAGGAAGGATACATCTCCGAAAACGAAGCTACCAAGGCTACCGAGGAGACCACCACTCAGACTCAGGATTGGGCTATCTCATGGTGGACCGATATCCCCAACAACGGTGAGGCTAACGGAAGATACGGACAGACTGTTGTTATGCAGCCCGCTTCCCAGAGATATATGCACACCGACTCCATGCTCGGATCATGCTTCGCAATCGCTGCTTCCTGCACTCCCGAAGAGGCTCAGGCTTGCATCGATTTCGTAGAGCTTCTTTACACCGATTCCAAGCTTGCTGATATGTATGCATTCGGTATCGAAGGCGAAGACTACAACTACAATGCTGACGGATATGTTGAGAAGGTTGCTGACGCTAAGTACAACCACTCAATGTGGGAGTCAGCTTCCGCAACCGTAGTTACCTGCGAAGCTGAGAACCCTTACACCGCTCAGATGTATGTTGACTTCAACTCTTCAGCACTCATCTCCTGCGCAAACGGATTCCAGTTCGACAAGACTCCCGTAGAGAGCCAGTATGGCGCTTGCCAGCTCGTATTCGAAGAGTACGGATTCATTCTTGAGAACGGCGGATTCGCTTCAGCTGATGTTGATGCTAAGCTCGCTGAGTATCAGGCAGCTCTTGACGAGGCAGGATATCAGGATGTCCTTGCTGAGTTCCAGCGCCAGTACAACGAGTGGAAATAATCCATCCGGTTCAAAAACTATTCTTTAACAGAGAAAGCGGTCGCTTCATGCGGCCGCTTTTTTCTTTAGTAAAATGCCTAAAAAGCCCAAAGTTTAATAAAACTTTGGATTTAATTAATAAAATTTTAATGATATAATACAGGAGTAAAAGTTCACTTGTTAAGAGAAGGCTAAGATGTCAGATATTAATTCGGTCATTCACAGTTTTCTTAATGAAATAATGAGCATCTCTTCCAATGAGGAATTGGATGAGATCGCTTCGCGTTATGAAAAACAGCTCGGCGGGAACAAAGAAGCCGCGGGTCTGTTGTGGGATGATATCGTCACTCTCGGCAAGGAACTTATATATCTGAAGACAGGAAGCGATGATGAAGCCGGAAGAGGTCTTATGGCTACGCTTTCCGAGCAGGAGATCACCGAGCTCAGGGAAGCCGACCGCATCATCGACAATAATCTTTTCGATTATCATTTCCAGCCCATCGTAAGTGTTGCGACCGGTGAAGTTTATTCATACGAAGCACTTATGCGTCCCAGGAGCGATCTGCTTAAGAGCCCCCTTCAGGTGATTGAATACGCGGATATGAGAAACAGGCTCAATGATATCGAAAGAGCCACTCTCTTTAATATTCTCGGAATCCTTGAGAAGGATCCCGGTATTCTTCACGGAAAGAAAGTATTCATCAACAGCATTCCCGGAACCGTTCTTCCCGAGCCCGAG
This sequence comes from Lachnospiraceae bacterium, assembly GCA_017964745.1. Classification (GTDB taxonomy): domain Bacteria; phylum Bacillota; class Clostridia; order Lachnospirales; family Lachnospiraceae; genus AC2028. The sequence continues at coordinate 684 of JAGCRJ010000050.1, read as the reverse complement.
AGAAATCAGGTTGATGAACTTCTTACCAGACATAATAATGTTGCGGTCATAGAGATCACCGAGAAATCCGAACTTGATGAGGAAGACTACCGCGAGTTTAAAAAGAGACTTGAGGAGATAGGAGTCCAGACCGCGATCGATGATTACGGAACCGGATATTCGAATGTTCAGAATCTCCTCCGTTACATGCCCGATTACGTCAAGATCGACAGATCTCTTCTCAGCGACATGCAGAACGATTCCAAGAAAAAGCATTTCGTACGTGAGATCATAGATTTCTGTCACAGCAATAAGATCCTCGCGCTTGCTGAAGGCGTTGAGACAAGCGAAGAACTCAGGGCGGTAATACTTCTTGGTGCCGACCTGATACAGGGATTCCATACCGCAAAGCCCGCTGCCGAACCTGTTGAAACGATCCCTTTTGATATAAGGGAAGAAATAAAGAATTACCTGCATGAACGTCAGGCGGGAGTCGCATCCCAGGTATACGATCTCGATATCGGTGAGCATGTTGAAACCGGACGACTTGTCAAGAACGGTATCACGACCATACTCATAGCTCATGACGGCGAGTTCTCCATCACCGGTGATTCCAGAAGACAGGCTGCACTCGGCATCGAGATAGCGGACGGAGTCAAATGTGAACTCACCGTTGAGAATATAAAGCTTGTAAGCAAGAACAAG
>JAGCRJ010000049.1 GCA_017964745.1 Lachnospiraceae bacterium | reverse complement strand
GCAGACAACAAGTGCCACGACGGGGATAACAAGATCGATAACCTTCCCCCTGGAGCTGACCTTTTCACTTGTCGAATCGGTATAGGGTCTTTCGGGAGTTGTAAAAAGATCGTCATTGTCCTTCGCATTCTTTTCATGAAGTGCCATAGGGCCAAAATCGGTACCCGAGATTGCAAGTGCGACCATCATAACGATGGTGAGAATTGCATAGAAGTTAAAAGGAATGGTCTTGATGAAAAGAGCTATTCCGTTCTCATCACCGGGTACGAATCCGGAAACAGCCGCAGCCCAGGATGAAACCGGAGCGATGATACAGATGGGAGCCGCGGTGGAATCAATCAGATATGAAAGCTTTGCCCTTGAAACCTTGTGTTTATCGGTAACAGGTCTCATTACCGAGCCTACGGTAAGGCAGTTGAAATAATCGTCTATGAATATGAGCACACCGAGGAAGATGGTGGCAAGCTGTGCACCCACCCTGGTCTTGATATGCTTTGACGCCCACTCACCAAATGCGGCACTTCCGCCGGCACGGTTCATAAGGCATACTATAATTCCAAGGATAACCAGAAAGATAAGAATTCCAACGTTATATGAATCGGTAAGGGAAACGATCAAACCGTCTGTATATACATGATCGATGGTTCCCTCAAATGCATACCCCGAATACAGAAGACCGCCGGTTATGATTCCGATAAAAAGAGAACTGTAAACTTCTTTGGTGATAAGCGCCAGAACTATAGCCACGAGCGGAGGAATAAGTGCCCATGCGGTTTCTCCGACATTATCCGGAGTAGTAAAGAGTTTTCCGGCGATGATGGTGCCGACCACCCAGACCAAAAATATGATCTTGACTATCAGCCAGATTGTTTTTTTGATATCCTTCGTACCTTTCTCTTTCATAAGCGCTCCTTTATTGCGGGTATGTTTTCTTAAGATCAAAACCCAACGAATATTATACAACACCCGTGCCATTCTTGAAAACATTGAAACAGGGGGGCGGTTCTGCTGTTTCACAAAAAAAGGACAGGCATCAGCCTGTCCTCCGCGTAAATTCATATTATTTTGTGATGACCGTTCCGTCTTCTCCGGCATATACGGGAAGCGCATTCTCCGCAGCCTTGTAGTTATTCAGGATATCATCCTTTTTGGATATTGAAACCGCCTTCTGAAGATCGAGATCCGTGATATCGCTTGTCTTTCCGATGATATCGAAATCATCATTCTTGTTGAAGGTTATCGAAATATCCTCAAGTCCGAGAAGTCTTTCCCTCTTTACCGCACTTTCGGGAGCGGTCTCAGCCTGAACGGGCTTCTGACTGACACTTTCGGCAGCCTTTGCTTCTTCGGGCTTCTTAACCTCGGCAAGGGCTTCGCGGACCTTCAGAGATGAGTAATCATTATAGATTTGTGAATGATCGAAATAATTCCCTATCCTCATAGTCATGACCTCCGTGTCAAAACCTGTCCGCTATATATATCGGCATAAGGTTTCGGCAAATTAATACGGAGATGGAAAAAACAAAAGATCAGTTCTTTCCGATGAATCCCTTAAGTTCATCCATGAACGAATCTACATCCTTGAACTCCCTGTATACGGACGCAAATCTTACATATGCGACCGCATCGAGATTTTTAAGCTTCTTCATAACGATCTCACCGATGATGCGGGAAGGAATCTCCTTATCCTCAAGTGTGGAGATCTCATTTTCGACCTCGTCGACAAGCTGTGTTATCTGGGTTGCACTGACGGGTCTCTTATGACAGGCGCGGAGTACGCCGGATTCGATCTTGGCACGGTCATACTGCTCTCTGTTATTATCCTTCTTGATGATAATGAGAGGGATGGTCTCAACCTTCTCATAAGTAGTGAAACGCTTGCTGCAGTTATCACAGATCCTGCGCCTTCTGATGGAATAATTATCATCGGCAGGTCTGGAATCAATAACTCTCGTATCATCACTTCCGCAATATGGACACTTCATAGCGCTCTCCTCATAAAAAGATTATGCTCCGTAGTTTTCCCAGTCCGTGGCAGCTTTATCCCACTTGTCCGGGTCCCCGGCGTATACATCATTCATCCAGGAAATGGAATCACACACTCCGTCTTCGTCAAAAGAAAACTTATTCGAGATCTTAACTTCATCGGGAGTAGTGTGATAATTAAAAGGACCGGGCCAGATCTCGCAAAGCAGATGATCTTCCTTACGCTCTTCTCCCGAATCCGATGCGACTGTTTCAAATATTTTCTTAAGTCTGTATCTAAGTCCTCCATAGGATCCCGAAAAATCAGATTTTTTCAGGAATCCCATGGGAAGGATATCTTCACGTTTGATCACGGGTCACCTCAGTCTGAAAGTCACTCGTCATTCTTTTTTCTGAGGAAAGAAGGAACCTCCATATGAACGTCCTTTACCCTGCTCTTAAGACCGG